>JAJYGE010000429.1 GCA_021785155.1 Planctomycetota bacterium | reverse complement strand
TCTGGAGGAGAGGGGATTTATTTTTGTCGTGGCCCGAATCAGCGTTAATTTCAAGCGCCCCATTCGCTATGATGATGAGTTGGAACTTGTTACCCGAATTCAGCGGCAAACCCGTGCCCGCATTGATCATGTATATGAACTATTCAATCGGCAGTCCCGGCTGCTGCTGACCACCGCTGAAAGCACCATTGCCTGCGTTAACCGCAAAGGCGAGCCAACGGCCATTCCGGACGATCTTGCCACCCCACGCGAAGTTTTAAATCAAAGCTCGCACACCGCGCTGCAATAACAGGATTGCACTTGATGGCTCAAAGCGCAACGCCTTATGAGATCATTGTCCTCGGAGCTGGTGCTGCAGGGATGATGGCGGCTATTGCTTGTGGTGAGGAATTTCTCGCACGGGGCCAAACCTTGCCACGCATCGCTGTTCTGGAAAAAAACCGGCAGCCGGGAATCAAAGTGCTGGTATGCGGTGGCGGGCGGTGTAATTTGACCAATGCCGGCGATATAGATTTTCTCATCGGCCAATTTGGTCGCAATGGCCGATTTCTTACCCCCGCGCTGCGAACCCTGGATAACCTCGGCCTCCGATCCTGGTTTGCCAGCCGAGGCGTACCCACACATGAAGAGCATGACGGAAAAATTTATCCTGATTCCAACAAAGCCAGTTCTGTCGTCGACGCCATGGTGCAACGGATGCGGGAATTAGGCGTGGAAATCCACGCGCCATGCACCGCCGAGGCGGTAACATGGAATTCATCGAGCAAATTGTTTAACATTACCACCAGCACGGTCCAGACATTTACCAGCCAAATTCTGCTGATAGCCGTTGGCGGTCAAAGCTATACCCGCATGGGGACCACGGGCGACGGATATAGCTTTGCGAAGGCCTTGGGCCACCGCGTTATCACCCCCCGCCCCGCCATTGTGCCGCTGCTTTGTAAAGAACCATGGGTTACTGAACTTAAGGGCCTTGCGGTGCAAGATGTCGCGGTACGCATAGAGGCTCCCGGCCCGCTGCCGCGCCTGGCCACCGGTAAACCCGAACCGAGCATCAACGATATGATGTTCACACACTTTGGATTATCCGGTCCGGCGGTGTTGAATATTTCAGAAATAGTTGCGGAGTTGCTGGAAAAATTTCCCGAAATGACCCTGCGTGTAGATTTTGTGCGCCACCTCGACCATGAGGAATTAGCCGGAGTGTTTAGACAATGGCATTCCACCGAAGGCAAAAAACTGGTGCGATCCAAACTGGCGGAAATTATTCCGCAGCGTTTGGCGGAGATGTTCTGTTACTTGGGCAATATAGATCAACGGCAAGTCTGTGCCAACCTGACGGCCAGGCAAATTCAGCAACTCATCGAGCGGCTCAAAGGCACCGAATTCACTATTTATGCCACCCGCGGTTTTAAGGAAGCGATGGTCACCGCCGGCGGCGTGCGGCTTGATGAAGTTAATCCTGACACCATGCAATCACGGATTCAGCCGCATCTTTTTCTCGCGGGTGAAGTACTGGACCTCACCGGCCCCAGTGGCGGATATAACCTCCAACTCGCGTTTTCCACAGGATACCTCGCGGGAATTCACATTGCTGAGGCGGCAATGTCGTGATTGCTTGCGGACATTGGTCGAGGTGAATGCGACGCAGCGGTGCCACATGTTCGGCCAGAGGGTTTGAGCGACGCATTGGGGCTGGGGCGCACAAAACTACACCAGAAGCCGGGAATTTTGTGCAGGCTTTCCAATAGCTCACTGGGGCGGATTTCCCGCGGCAAAATTAAATCTACCGCGTTGCCCATGTCACCGGAGATGATTTCTTTAACGGATTGGTCCGTCATTAGCACGAGTCGCAAATCTAAAAACAGGGGATTGGCATTGATTGCCCGCACCAATTCCTGCCATGAAATGTCCGACATGACATCGCTGAATATCAGCGCATCGGCGGCGGTTTTTCCCGAATGCTGTGTCCCTGATCCAAGATATTCCAACGCGGCCTTCCCAGTCGGCAGGCCAACGAGTTTGTTATAAATTCGAGATTCGGTAAAAGCTTCCGCCAAAGCCATTAAACGTCCGACATCCTCTTCCACAATCAGGAAACTCATAATCTCAAAAGGCACAATGGTCATCAACGAGGCTCCTTAACATTGCGTTTCGGACATCACCTGAAAAGGCGACGCCTTCAACAGCACTTTGGGCAAAATGGCTCCGTTTCCCGCGTGCTTTGGCAGGTTCCGTTACCATTCCGGTGGCGATATGAAAATTATCGGCACAATTATTAACTTGCTTCAAAAATTGATGCCGCTTAATTTACGTTCATGAAGGAAACGCCTACATTACGGATTGTGATACTTGGCTCCGGTACCTCCGCCGGAGTTCCCATGATCGGATGCCACTGCCCGGTCTGCTCGAGCACGGATAAACGCGATCAGCGCACGCGATCCAGCACCCTGGTTTCTTACTGCGGCAAATCGGTTCTAGTGGATACCACGCCGGAGCTGAGGCTTCAGGCCATTGCCAACAAAGTGGACTTGATCCACGCCGTGGTTTTTACGCATGGCCACGCGGATCATATCTTTGGCCTCGATGATGTCCGACGTTATAATACCCTTCTGGGATCTCCGCTGCCCGTTTATGCCGCTGAAGCTACCATGCGCACATTGCAACAGGCATTTAGTTATGCGTTCACACAACAGACGCAAACCGGCGTTTACCGTCCGGAATTAGAGCCGAAAATAATTGATGGACCACAGGAAATCTTTGGCGTCAATTGGCAGGCTATAACGTTGCCGCATGGGCGCGTATCTGTATTGGGATTCCGTATTGGTAACTTTGCGTATTGTACAGATTGCGCGGAAATTCCGGCACCAGCCCGCGCCATGCTCCAAAACCTGGATACACTTATTATCGACGCCCTGCGCCCGCGGCCACACCCCACGCATCTGTCCTTTTCACAGGCTTTGGCCATCATTGACGATCTGAAACCCCGGCGGGCCTATTTTACGCACTTATCGCACGATGTCAGCCATCAGGACATCGAACACGATTTGCCGGCCAATGTCCGTGTGGCTCATGACAGCATGATTTTGGAGATTCCCGGTGCGTCCTTACCCTAAAATGCCCGACTGCTGCATATCGAGAATCCATTTTGGCGTCTCTTGAATATATTCCAGCAACTGCTTTTGGCGGCGGCTATAGTACCAGGCGAGATACCCCTGCCAGAAAATACCGAACACCCCCACCGATCCATAAGCACCGTAAAGCATCAATTTCACCATGGGCATCATCTGCGTTGCGGCGACACCGAGATTGCTTAAGGTCTTCCCGGTGGAGGCCAGGTCCTTATCCGACCCCATGGCAATCGTCAGCATCCACCACGCGCTGATAACCACGAACATGATGCCCAGCAACAACTGATTGCGGCTAAGCGTTGTGAAAACATCGGGATCCAAGCGTCGGATACGCTGTTCGCCAAGATGCTCGATTACGCCGCCCACGATCATCCACAGGCCCATAATCAGTGAGGAGATACTGATGCCTCCGTAACAGGAAAACATTGCCGTCAACGCGCCCATGAGAATCAACCCCACAAATTCGCGGTGGGCAATTTGCGCCGCGCGCAAAATTTGCGAAGCATTCATCCGCGCCTCACCTATTTGGGCCAATTGCTCCTGCGAGAGCGGGCCATCCTGTTGATTCGAATCCACTGGTGTGCTCATCTTTTCATTCCATATAATCGGATTCTACCCGGCATCCGGGCTACAGCATAGCGGAATTCGGGGCGTCTGTCCGGGTATCGGTCAAGATTATAATGAGCCTATTACCGAGGCACACTCACCGGTAAAAAATATGCTAAAATACTCAACGATTTAGGAACCATTGGAGTTGTCATGCAAAGCTCAGCGATTACAGATGTTAAACCCGACACAGCCGCAACCGGACTGGCCGATCTGGCCGAGGTTACGAAAGACATTTTGGTCATGGCCCGGCAGGCCCGGCAGGCCGCGCGACAATTGGCGACATTGAGCGGCAATGTCCGTAACGCCACGCTGCTGCGAATTGCCGATGGCATTATCGCCCGCAAAGCGGAATTGCTGAAGGCCAATGCGGACGATCTTCGAGAGGCAAAAAATGATAATCTTGCGTTGCCCCTGATATCACGGCTGACTTTGACGGAAAAAAAGCTTGAAGCCATGGCCATCAGCGTAAGGGAAATCGCGGGGCAAACCGACCCGGTTGGACAAACCATTGAAGCCTATGACCGCCCCAACGGGCTGCGTATTGAAAAACGCCGTGTTCCGATCGGCGTTATCGCCATTATTTACGAAAGTCGCCCCAATGTCACAAGCGATGCGGCGGCGCTTTGTTTGAAAAGCGGCAATGCCTGCATTCTGCGTGGTGGCAAGGAATCTATTCGCAGCAATCAGGCAATTGCCAAAATTATCAAGGAATCCCTGATCAGTTCGCAGATAGATCCCAACGCGGTACAACTCATCACCACCACCGATCGTGCGGCGGTGGGTGTGCTGGTCACCGCGGAAGGTCTGGTGGATTTGGCGATTCCACGCGGGGGCGAATCGCTGATTCGGGCGGTGGTGGATCAAGCCACCATTCCGGTCATCAAGCATTACAAAGGCGTATGCCACATTTATATTGACAAAGACGCTGACGCGGATATGGCCGTGAATGTGGCATACAGTGCCAAAGTTGACGGCTGTGCGGTGTGCAACACCGCAGAATGTATTCTGGTTCATAAAGACATTTCCGCACGGGTATTGCCCCGCCTTGCGGCAAAATTCCGTGAAGCCAAGGTGGAAATGCGCGCCGACGCCCGCAGCCAGGGGCTGTTACAAAACGCAAAATTGGCCGTTGAATCAGACTGGGGAGCTGAATTTCTGGACTTGATTGTGGCCATTAAACAGGTGAATTCCATTGATGAAGCCATTGCTCATATTACGCATTACGGCTCGCAGCACACCGATGCCATTATCACCAGCGATATTGGTGCGGCCAACAAATTTATTCAAAATGTGGACTCCGCCAGCGTGATGGTCAACGCATCCACGCGCTGGGCCGATGGTTTTGAGTATGGATTAGGGGCGGAAATAGGCATCAGTACGGATAAACTTCACGCCCGCGGCCCGATGGGCGCGGCAGATTTGTGTACGTATAAATTTATTGTCACCGGCAATGGTCATATACGCATGTAAAGAATCATCAGCGCCCCACCGGGGTGGTATTGACTCAGCGGTTTTACTGTCGCATTGATTCCGGATTAATGCCCCGCTGTGCACACCAGTCACGGTAGGCCTCGGGAACAATTTCACTGGGCTTTATTTCGCTGCGTCCGCCCCAAAATACATTGGTATAAGAAACAGGAATTCCAACCTGCGCCAAATGGGCGTCCATGGCCGCCTTGTGCGCTAAAAGCAGATTTTTATCTTTCCCATGGGCCACTCCCATGATGTTGACGTTTCCAAACTCTATCCCGCCCTCACGCCAGTAGGCGTGTGTCATAATGTGAAAACGGCCAACCTGCCGCCCGGCATCAATTTCTCTCCCTTTTGGCACCGCCCAGTGAAACAGCGCATTGTACTGTGTTACTTTTTCACCGGTTGGCAAGGGCTTAACATGTTCCAGAAAAGTTGAAAAACGGCCAATGACACCCAGCGAATGTAATTGATCCGCCACCGCGTAGAACTCTTCCAGGCTTACGCCAGCTTCCGCCGCGCGCCGATCCCAAAGATTTATGGCCAGTTCATCCGGAGAAAATTCACGCTTCAAGGATGTTAATACCTGCCATTGCAGGTCAGAGAGTTCAACGGTTCTGGTTTCCAGAACCTCCGCAAGTTCCTCTGATTTGCTGCCCGGCTCCATACCCTTCCGCCGCACATGCCCGACGCCCAGCGCAAATAATCTCTTGGCCGGCATGATCTTAAATGACACCGCACCGATCTGCTTCAGCAAAAGCGCGCAATGCTTTTCCAGTGAAAAACCCTGCGGCACTTTAAGCGTTGTCCATAGACGATACCTGGAACCGGTGGTTTCACCATCGGTTGAACGAATCACCACATGTCCGGAAAAGGGATCCTGCTGGAAGAGGTAATCAAAACCCGCACTTAAACAACTTGGTGGAATCTCCCACGCCACCAAAGCACCGGACGCTAAATTGGTGGCCAGCAATGTCTGCCGGACCCGACGAATCACGCCGGCCCGCAACAGGGCCGCGATGCGTTGAATCACCTGTGCAACAGGGATTCCGGAAAGTCTGGCGATTTCGCCCAGCGGATCGCGGTGAAAGCCCTGGATACGATCTTCCGATACTGCAAGTATTGCGGCGTTGACCGGGTCAGCAAGTTCCAAGGGAAGCGATTCATATAGCAGTTGCGTATTTATCATAAAAGGCATTTTAGGAGTTTTAAGTCCAAATTCAAGCCTGCCAACCAATTCGCTTGTGCCATATTAATATTTTGAGCCATCGTGCCGGGTATGCACCATCGGCTTGACCTTGGAATCGCCGGTAACATCACCCTCTTGCGCTATACCGATAAACAATTCATGATCTGCGTGATAGCTCACGCGGTGGCTGAACCTGCAATGCACATACGCACAGGCTTCCAGCAGCACAATGCCGCCCTGCGACAATTTCCGATGCTCCACGTCCGCCGTTGCCGCATCACCTGTCAACGCGTGACGGGCAAATTTACGCAATAAACCCTTATCCCCCGCTGGACAGATATTAAGCGTAAAATATCCCGCTTTTTCAATAATATCGCTAATCTCCCGATCTTTGTGAATGGCAACACCAATACACAGTGGCTCAAAACTCAATTGCTGGACAAATGACACGAGCATGGCCGATTGGTGTGGACCTTCGCCGGTGGTAAGAATAAACAATCCGCTGGGAATTTTTCCCACCGCGCGCAAAACAGGAAGAACCGGTTCAACCGTGCTATCAATAATCAC
>JAJYGE010000199.1 GCA_021785155.1 Planctomycetota bacterium | reverse complement strand
TTTCAGTCTTTGCGCAGATGCCCCGGTTTACCGCTGCGCAATTGCCTGGGGCAGGCCGGTCGGAGCATTGACGCCCAATAAGTTGATGGATATTCCGCCCTTAGTGGCCGCACCGGGATGCGTATCGGCCACCATTGCCATCAGCAGCAGCGGCAGATAAATCACACTGGCCAGAAACACTTTCCGCGCGCCGGCCCGGCTTGGATCCCGCAGCAGCGCCACGGCCAGCCAAATCATCACGGCACCCAGGAGTAGCGCGATAAATACATACCATAATCCTGATCCCGCTAAAACAGTTTCCGCCAAAGCCGCGGGTATCAACAACACGCTGTAGAGTACAATGATCTGACAGGTGAACCGCCCGGTGCGATCCACCACCGGCAACATTCTGAATCCGGCCTTTTCGTATTCATCCCGATACATCCATGCCAGGGCAAGAAAATGCGGGATTTGCCAAACACACAGCAAAATCCCCAAAGCGATGCCCGCCGGGGCCAGTTGTCCGGTGGCGGCGGTATATCCCATCACGGGTGGGATTCCGCCGCAAATGGCCCCCACCAGCGTGTTAAGGGTCGAAAATCGCTTCATGGGCGTGTAGATAAAGGCGTAAATGCCAAGATTTGTCAGTCCCAACCATGCCGTCAGAGCATTCGTCCCCAGCGCCAGCAGGGCCATGCCGATCATTGCGGTGACCAAAGCGAATGCCAATGCGGTGGATGGTAATATCCGGCCCGCAGGCAGAGGGCGGCCTTGGGTTCGCTTCATCAGAGAATCGCGTGATATTTCAAAAAGCTGATTCAACGTAGCCGCGCTTCCCGCGACAAACCACGTTCCCATCGCCACCCATATCAGCCGCAACCAACCTGATCCGCTGGCCCCCCCCAGCCAAAACCCCACCATGGTGGTGATGACGACCATTCCGGTCAGTCGGACCTTAGCCAATGCCATCAGGTCGGACAGAAACGAAACCTCCGTAGCGGGTTCAAGCGACGCCTGGGAGTGCATGGCCGGGGAAGAAGCATTGGTCAGCGTACTCATAAAAAATCAGGCAACCTTGTAAACCCTATCGTCGGCATCGGCACACCCAACCTATGCGCCATCGCGCACTGTGTTACCGAATCCTTAATCTTAGGCGTTCCGGCACGGGGATACAACTTATGCGTTCAAAATTGGACGGTGACAGGTGCGTCCCAGAACATCAGAAGCCCGCCCAAGTAATCGCCGGGTTGCGTCCGCCATTACTTCGACAGGTTCCGAAACACCGGCCTCCATCACCGATACTTGATTGAACACCTCACTGTACCTGACACATGGGGAAAAATGCCGCTGATAAAATCAAAGGTTTCGCATCAGTGAAATACGCCATCGGGCCAGCGACGCAGCCAGGACGGGCCAATGGGCTTTACGGCGATGGCACCGGGTGATCGGATATGGCAGCGTTCCAGCAGTGAGCCTTCCTGCAAATACAATGCACTAAGTGCATCAAGATACGCCACAACAGCTTGCGCCTGCGCCAATTGCGCGGAAAGCAGATTTGATTGGGCCAGCGACACTTGAATCGCCGTGCTTTCACCCACTCTAAACTCTCCCTGCGTGGCCCGCAGCGTTTCAGCCTGCGCTTCGGTGGTGGCGGCGGTGGCGGTAATCTGCTGTTTGTCGGTGATCGCCTGGATGTACGCCGTGCGGACGCTTAGTTCCACACTGCGAACTGTGTTTGCAAGTGCCGCCTCTTCCTGATCGCGGCTTAACACCGCACTTTGATAATTAGCGGTGGGGGTACGATTAAAGATGGGATAGTTAAAAGATAAACCTCCGACCAACTGATAGGCCGAACCGTTGAGATTTTCGGTGGCCGGGCCGAAGGATTCGGCATAGCCCGTTTTACCCATGGTGATAAACATATTGAGCACCGGCAGCAATCCATTGCGGGTTTGAATCACAGATAGATCGCCCTGTTCAATCTGCAAACGGGTCTGATTCAAAACCGGGCTCATTTTCAGGGCCAGTTCCGTATGTTCTTTCAATGGCGCAATGGGGCCGCCGGGAACATAAGGTGGTGTGGTAAGTTTCAGATGATCGCGCCAAAAGGGGCGATCGGCGGGAGCGACCAGGCTCAACAAATTAAGCCGCGCTATTTTCATTGCTCCCACGGCACTGACCAACTGCTCGCGGGTGACGGCGGTTTGGGCAACGGCGGGGGCCAGCTCCGCCGGCGATGTCCGGCCAACGCGAATAAGTTCCTTGGTCTGGTCTTCCTGTTGTTGCGCCACATTCAAAGCGGTTTTGAGAATCTGGACATTCTGCCGCGCCAGCACATACGCCCAATAGGCCTGTACAATATCATCCGTAATGGTCAAGGCTTCGCCGCGCAATTCATAGTCCGATATTTTCTTGCCGATTCGGGCACTCTCAATGCCCGCCAGATTGGCTTGCAGGTTGCCGCCCTGCAAGAGCGCCTGGGTCACGGTGATTGATCCATTGACGGTCGATGATTGTCCGCCGCCGTTTTCACTGTCATTGAGAGTTGGACTCAAGGAGGCCGAAAGCGAAGTCCCGGTGGGAAGTTTTTCACTTAAGCCCACATTGGCATTTCCGGAATCTATCGTGCCGAAATGCTGGCTGCCGGGAATATAACCGCCGCTGGCGGTGACATAACCGCCACTGGTGGGAACGCGATTTTTGGAAGCCTGTACGCCGGCGGTGAGTGTTGGATCGAAGGCTCCGCGTTGGGCCTCAATTTGTTCCTGGGACAAAGAAGGCGCAAACCGCTGCACCAGGAGGGACGGATTGTTCTTCAACCCGATCACCAGCGCATCGGAAAGCGATAAATCAATTATCTTTCCGGAACTGGAAAACCCGACGGCTGGTGCGCCACTGGGCCTCGTGGTGTCTGGCGGTAATGCGGATGGCAGTTCCGTGACGGAAGTTTGCGTGGCGGCACCGGTTTCAATGGCCTCCTGATGCGTGATGGCGGAATGCTGATAGTGTTCAAAGCCGCCGGAATCAATGCTACCGCAGCCTGACAACCCAACCAGTGCTCCCAGGGCCGCCATTGCGCACAATGATTGTTGAAAATGTCCTAGTGCCCTGTTCCACCCGTAATTACGGGTGGAACAGGGCACTAGATGGAACGTGCCAAGACGGGTCCGGAGAAACAATTTATTCATAACGGAGAGCCTCAATGGGATTCAGCCCGGCGGCGCGGCGGGCGGGGTAATAGCCAAAGAAAATACCAATTCCTGCGGAAATGGACAATGCCAGGATGATCATGTGCGGTTCGACCTGCGGAGAAAATTTCAGAAACCTGACATAATGAGTTGCCACAACGCCCACGACCACACCCATGAATCCACCCATCAAGCTTACCAGAACGGATTCAATGAGAAACTGGCGTAAAATATCGCGTCGGCGCGCCCCAATGGCTTTGCGAATACCGATTTCCCGCGTGCGTTCGGTTACCGTCACCAGCATGATATTCATGATCCCTACGCCACCGATAAGCAGCGACAGCCCAGCGACAGAACCGAGCAGCAGCGTAAAGGCTCCGCCGATACGATTGGCCATCTGGATAACCTGCAATTGGTTGGAAATCCAGAAGTCATCTTCATCGCCATAAATAAGAGAATGACGAATCCGCAGTATTTTTTCCGCCTTTTCCTGCACCGTCGCAAGATCCGCCGCATGTACTACCTGCATATCGATATGATTGAGCGCCTTATTCCGGCCCCGCCCCAGCAGGTCGATCATCGCGGTGGTATAGGGCAACAGCACCTGATTGTCCGGATCAAACCAGCCCTGGCGGCCCTTGGGTACCAGGACGCCAATGACTTTGAAGCGTACGGTACTGACCGTAATGGTATGACCCAGCGGATCCTGCGATCCGAAAAGCCGTTCCGCGGTTTCCGGGCCGATCACCGCGACGGAGGCCGCATCGCGGCAGTCATAGTCGTTGAACATGCGACCGCTCTGTACGTGAAAATCGTGAATGAGAATGTAGGTGGACGCACAGCCAATGGTATTACAATTGGTGAAATTTCCTCCCCATTTTACCGGTTCATTGGAGGCCACAACCGGTGAAACATATTTGATGCCGGGAATTTTAAGCATGGCCTTTGCATCGCCGATGGTCAGTGGATATGCCGCACCATGCAGTATCGGCGGTATTTTTGGGTTATGGGGAAAAATCGTAATAGTATTTTTTCCCATCCGCGAGACCCTGCTGAGAATGTACGATTTTGTTCCGGCTCCCAAGGCGAGCATGGCAATCACGGCTGCGACGCCAATGATCATACCCAACATGGTCAGAAGGGCGCGCATCTTATTGGCCCACATGCTGCGTATTGCAATTTTGATTGTCGTCCAGAACAGCATAGGAGTCCTCATTGAATTAATGATGCGGCGTCCACATACTGGACGATACGCCCAGATGGATGACCACTTTCTGTCCGGGCTTTAGCCCGTGCAGAACCTGCCAGTCAAGGTCGTTGCGTTCGCCGAGCGTGACGGGCTTGGAAATTTGTTTGCCATCCGGCATGACCACCGTTACGGTATCTTCATTGTTTTGAATCACCACCGCCTGCAGCGGAATGGAGATGGCATTGGGTATCTTATCGGCAAAAATATCAACATTGGCAGTCATACCTGGTTTCAGCAAATGCTTCTTCGGCCCCAGAACCTCAATATTAGATTGGAATGTCACAATGTTGCTGGTGGATCCGCTGGTGCTGCTGGAATTTTGATCCTGAATCGATTCCGGCGCGATGAGCACAACTTTTCCCGGGAAAATGACGCCCGGTGCGCCGGCGGCGGTGATCTGAACATGTTCACCAACTTTCACATGGTTAATGTCACTTTCATTAACTGTTGTGTTAATAAATATATGTGATAAGTCCACCAGTGTCATCACCGTGGTGCCGCCGCCGACATTGTTGGTGGCCGATGCAATAACCTGTCCCTGCTGTACATCCACATTGGCGACATACCCGGTGAACGGAGCCGCCACCTTGCAATAGCCGAGGTTGGTATCGGCCTGGGCCAGATTGGCCTGGGCATTTTTCACCGCGATTTCATCAAGCTTAACGTTCAAACCCTGCAGTTGTACCTGTAGAGCCTGTTGTTTGAGTTGTTCCAGTTGCACCTCGTCGAGGCGTTGCGTTTGCTGATCGCGTACCAGCGTGGTGTCGTCTGTATCATAGGTCTGTTGGGCTGCCAGATTTTCCTTCAGCAATGTCAGATCGCGTTGTACGTTGAGTTGATCGTTTTTTACCTGCGCTTGCGCGGATCGCAAATTTGCTTCATCGGTCTTCCGCGTGGTAATAAGGTTCTCTTGCGCAATCTGGTAGTTCAGTTGCGCAATTTGGAGTGTGTAATGCGCCTGTTTGAGATTTTCCGTGGCAATCGTTTTAGCCTGTAATTCCAGAGTCGGGTCCACCGTAAGAATTACCTGGCCCTTTTTTACCAGATCGCCGACTCGAATCTGCGCATCCGGATCACCATTGCCCAGCGGCAAACTAAGGATTTCGCCGCCCGCCTGACATTTAATATCCACAGTGCGATTCGCCAGTACATTGCCCGTCGCGTAGACATGTACCGTCAGCGTACCTTTTTTTACCATGGCCGTGTGTAATTTCGGCACCACGATGCCAACCGATGCGTAATAATGGTGATAAGCCGCCGCTCCGCCAATGACCGCAACCGCGACAATTCCGGTAATAATCCAACCTTTTTTCATCCGTTCCTGTTCCGCCTGTTGCGGCTCCTTATGAGGAATTAACTTTTCTTATCGTGCTGCGGCGTAAGGCCGGGCGAAATCAAACCGCCTGGGCCACAAACTCGCGCCCCGAACGATTATGCTCCACGATATCCACGATTTGCCCATCGCGAATCTGCACCTCGCGCCGACAGTGCCGGGCTATAGCGGCGTCATGCGTAACAATTACAATCGTCCGCCCCTGATCATTGAGATTGTGGAACAACTCCAGAATTTCCTTTCCAACCCGCGAATCCAGATTCCCCGTCGGCTCATCGGCCAGAATAATCGCGGGGTTGGTTACCATGGCCCGGGCGATGGCCACGCGCTGTCGCTGACCACCGGAAAGCTGCGTCGGATCATGGTGCATACGGTCGGCCAAACCGACAACTTCCAGGGCTTTCCGTGCCGCGGTTTTGGCATCTTGATGTGCGGAATACAGCAATGGCAATTCCACATTTTCCAAAGCCGACAGGCGCGGAAGCAAATTAAAATTCTGAAACACAAAGCCGATGAGCCGATTGCGAATATCCGCGAGTTTGTCACCCGTAAGTTTGGAAACATCCTCTCCGGCAATAACGTAAGTTCCGGCATCAAAATCATCCAGACAGCCCAGAACATTCATAAGTGTTGATTTACCGCTGCCCGAAGGTCCGGTAATCGCCACCATATCGCCTTCTTCAATGCTTAAATCCACGCTGTTAAGGGCCAGAACTTCGCTGTCGCCAAGTGTATATCGCTTCACCAGACCCCGAATTTGAAGCAGTGATGATTTACCATTGATTTCAACCATGAGAACGACCAGTCCGCATCTGAATTTCCACGTCATCTAAAATCAGGTAAAACAACCCATACTCCGTGCTGTGGTACCCCGGAATCCCAGAGTATACATGATTGTCAATACTCTTGCCACCCGCGCACCCGTATCCGTGCCCAAAGCCCGGTCACTAAGAGTCCCATATTTACATAACGAGCCACTTACTTGGAAGTTGCATTTATTGCAGCAATAATCTTTGCGATATTTCGCGCATAAAGCCGACTGCTGCCGCGCTGCGATTCCAGACAGGCCCGCCCTCTTTGCCCAACTGCCGCCGCTTCAGTTGGATCCGTCAGCCAATTCCGCAATAGGCCCTCCAGTTCTGAAGCATTTTTCACCACCGTACCACCTCCGCCGGCAATCAACAGGGCCACCACGTCACTGAAATTAAACGTGTAGGGTCCGAATCGGA
>JAJYGE010000571.1 GCA_021785155.1 Planctomycetota bacterium | reverse complement strand
GGTGGATGTGTTCGTCATCCCGCAGGCGCACTCTGGATTACTTCTGGGGCAATACGTGGAAGGCAAATTTATTATTGCCGGTGCCACCGGCCTGGTGGTTCCGCGCGCGGCGGTATTACCGGTGGGTAATAAAGAAGAATTATTTACCGTCAGGCATGGCCATGCGGTATTACATTTCGTCCGCATCGGATTGGCCAATGATCATGAATTGCAGGTACTCAACAGCACGCTGACGCAAGGAGAACCGGCGGTGATTGTGGGCAATGCCGAGTTAATTAATGGAATGGCGGTTACAGGGAAGTTTAAGCCATGAATTTTAATCAATGGATTCATAAACACACCCGATCGGTGCTGTTTGTCATGCTGGTTCTGGCCTTGGGCGGGGCACTGGCGGCTTTGGGCCTGCCGGTGGCCTTGTTTCCGCGCGTGAGCTTTCCACGCATTGAAGTGTCAGTGGATTCCGGTCAGCAGCCCGCGCAGCGTATGGCCGTTGCCGTGACGTATCCGGTGGAACAGGCGGTGCGTTCCATCCCCGGTGTGCGATCCGTTGAAGCTCGCACGGGTCGCGGTGCGTGTGAATTGAAAATCGGGTTCGCCTGGGGATCCAATATGGCTCAGGCTCTTCTGGAAGTCGAAGCCCAGATTAATGCCATACTTTCCAAACTCCCCGCGCAGACAAGCTTTCGGGCCAAACGCATGGACACCACCAATTTTCCCGTACTTGGCTACAGTCTGGTTTCATCAACCGTTTCTCCCAGCCGTCTTCGCACGATTGCCACATACAAGCTTAAACCCCTGCTTTCGGCGGTGCGTGGTGTGGCCCGGGTGCAGGTGCAGGGCGGGGCAACCCCGGAATATCAAGTCATTGTCGATCCCGGACGCCTGCAGGCGTTTAACATGACGCTCTCGGATGTCGCGCAGGCCTTAAGCGCCGCCAATGTGCTTAGTGCGGTGGGCAAATTTGAAGACCATGACAAGCTCTATCTGATTATTTCCAACACCAGCTATCGCAGCATCCGGCAGATTCAACAGGTGGTGCTGCGGACCGGCGCCAACGGACTGGTTCGTCTGGGCGATGTCGCAACCGTAACGCTTGCCACCAAGCCGCAGTGGACACGCGTGGATGCAGACGGTCATCCGGCGGTACTTTTGCAGATATTTCAGCAGCCCGGGGGCAATACTGTTCAGATTGCGCAGGATATAAAAAACAAAATTAACGGCTTTAAAAAGAATCTGCCCGCGGGCATTAATATCGCGACATGGTACAACCAGAGCCAGCTTATTCTGGCGTCTGCGGCTTCCGTTCGCGATGCAGTAATCATCGGAATTATTCTCGCGGTTCTGGTATTACTGCTGTTTTTACGTAATTGGAAAATCACGCTCATTGCGGCCATGGTGGTTCCGGCGGTACTAAGTTCCACGATCCTGCTTTTATATCTCTTCCACATGAGTTTCAATATTATGACACTCGGCGGCATGGCGGCGGCGGTGGGATTGATTATTGATGACGCCATTGTAATGGTGGAACATATTGTCCGGCGCATCCGCGGTGCCGCCGGGGACCAGCGCGGACGCATTATCAAGGCCACGCGCGAATTCACCGTGCCGCTGGCCGGATCGTCCACGTCTACCATGATTATCTTCGCACCGCTGGCGTTTCTATCCGGAATAACCGGGGCGTTTTTCAAGGCGCTGTCTTTGACCATGGCGGCGAGTCTGCTGATCTCCTTTTTTATGGCATGGCTGGCAGTTCCCGTTCTGGCGGCACATTTTCTGAATCAACGGGATGCCAATCAGCCGGAAAGCGGGCGCATTACAGCTTTCCTCCATCGGACGTATGGATGGTTGATGATCCGCATTCTTCGCGTGCCGGCGCTGATACTGGTGGCAATTATTCCAATTCTGGCCGTGGGATATTTGGCTTATCGCAACGTCGGCAGCGGGTTTATGCCCCGCATGGATGAAGGCGGCTTTATCCTCAATTACGTGGCCAATCCCGGCACATCGCCAACCGAAACAAACCGGCTGCTTTTAGAGGTGGAAAGAATCATTCTGACCAATCCTTATGTCGATACTTTTTCCCGCCGCACTGGATTGCAACTTGGTGGAGGCACCACCCGATCTTACACGGGCGATTTCTTCATCCGGCTCAAGGGGTTTCCGCGCCCCCCCATCGAACAGGTCATGACCGCCATCCGCGAACGTATTCGGCAGCGCGTGCCGGGCCTGAAAATAGATACCGCCCAGATGATGCAGGATCTTATCGGTGATCTTACGGCCGTGCCGCAGCCCATTGAAATAAAAATCTTCTCGGACAGCGGACCGTTGCTGGACGCTGAGGCTTTAAAGGTAAAACGCGATATTTCACATATTGCCGGCGTGGTCGAAGTGCGCAGTGGCATCCAAATTGCGGGCGACGCACTGCAAATTCGGGTCAACCGCATTAAGGCGGCCCTGCAGGGCATGACCGCCGGGGCTATTACCAACTCGCTAAAACAGTATCTTTCCGGCACTGTGACCACCCACATTCAGCGCGGCCCGCAGATGATCGGCGTACGCGTGTGGGTACCGCAGGCCGATCGAGCGACAGAACGTGACATTGGCAATCTGCGGCTGCGCGCCCCGGACGGACATTTGTTTCCGCTCAAAACTGTGGCCTCCATTGAAACGCTCACCGGTCAGCAGGAAATATTCAGCGACAACCTCAAACGCATGATTGCCGTCACCGCCCGTATCAGTGGGCGGGATATGGGTTCCACCGTCGCGGCGGTACTGCGGATACTTAATAAGCCCGGCATGTTTCCGCAGGGCATGTACTATGAACTCGGCGGCTTGTACAAGCAGCAGCAGATCGCCTTCCGTGGCCTGCTGGTGGTGATGATTGCCGCCGTGTTGCTGGTGTTTCTGGTGCTGCTGTTTCTGTATGAACATTTTCGCGTGGCTCTGGCAATGCTGTCCATTCCACTTTTGGCCCTGTGCTGCGTATTTGTGGGGTTATGGATTACACATACGGAACTCAATGTTTCTTCCATGATGGGCATGACCATGGTGGTGGGCATTGTCACAGAGGTGGGAATATTCTATTACTCCGAATATCACGACATGGAAGAGGGCACGTCGGTACTCAAACGCCTCATTGACGCGGGTAAAAATCGTATGCGCCCCATTGCCATGACCACTGTTGCAGCAATCCTTGCCCTGCTGCCGCTGGCCTTGGGCATCGGACAGGGGGCACAAATGCAACAACCCCTGGCCATTGCGATCATCACCGGATTATGTGTGCAATTGCCGCTGACATTGGTGATTCTGCCGGCATTATTGGGCATTGTTCACCGCGTGAAAGTCGGCCAGCCCGTGGTGTAACCGGTCCGAACGTCGCTACGCGACCTATCATGAATTGGAGTGTCAACACTTTCACGTTCCTATTTTGGTGCTGCAGCCGGGGCAAGTTCCTTGAGTTCTTCCAACCCCTGCTTCGCCGGGGCGTAACCCGCTGCAGCTGCTTTCTCGAGCCACGCCTTAGCATTGCCAAAATTCCTATGCACACCCGAACCGTTGGCGTAGAGAACACCGAGGTTGTACATTGCGACCGGCAAGCCAGCGGCAGCCGCCCGGCGGCACCATCGCATTGCTTTGAGGTAGTTCTGCGGTACGCCTTGGCCTAAGCCATACATCGCACCAATATTATCCATTGCATTCGCCGACCGATTTGCAGCCGCTCGGCGATACCATTGCATTGCTTTGGGATAATTCTGCGGCACACCCAATCCCCCATTATAAAACACACCAATGTTATTCATTGCCGTGCGATTTCCCGCCGCGGCAGCCTTGTGATACCACCGCATGGCTTTGGCATAATCCTTCGGGAAACCCCAGCCCTTTTTATATAAATAACCAATGCTTTCCATCGCCATATTATTGCCCGCGGCCGCAGCTTTACGATACCATTTGATCGCTTTGCTGTAATTCTTTTGCACGCCTTGGCCCTTAGCATACAGCCCACCAATATTGTTCATTGCATCGGCCGATTCCCTTAGCGCTGCTCTGCGATACCAATTCATGGCCTTGCTGTAGTCCTGCGGCACGCCTTGGCCATAGTAATAGAGATCCCCAATGTTGTTCATCGCGGTGCCATTGCCGGTTGCAGCGGCTCTGCGCCAAAATTTAAGCGCTGTACGGTGCTGATGCAGGCGCGGAGCGGCACTTCCTGCCAAATAATCCTCTTTGCCCGTCGATACTCGTCGTGTCGTAACCACCTTCTCCGGCAGTACGAAATCCGGCCCACCTGCCCAGCGAAGGAATAGCTTCATTCGTGAGATTTGCGCTACCGATGGCTCCCGACCGCGCTCACCCAAGGATGATACAATCACCTGCGAGAGCCGGGCCGTCGAGACCTGGACGAAATTGAACCCGGCTGGTGCATTGCCCGTCCACATCCGGTGTATAGGAAGCTTTATCGCGCCAGCCCCAAAGGTCACATTTCTAACTACAAGAAATGGTGTGCGGACGGTTCCTCGATACAATTCCATTCCAGAAATGGGAAACTGATTTCCGACTAAATGATGGTGAAAAAAAAGATTAACCCGGAGTCTAGGGGTATTGGTACTGCTCGGATCTGATATCCGCATGGCAGGAACCGGGTTCGTCGAAAAGTGTATCTCATCCGCTTTTCTCATTGTGTACCATAGAAATCGCCTTAGCCGGAGGAAAATAATACCACGAACGGGGTGTAAACTCCGGAGCGGGCCGACACCCACGAGATCGGACTGACCGCGCAACCATTTGTGCCGAGCCGCCCATTCCGGGAGCACCTCGGAGTATACGTCCAAAGGAATTCCTCGGGCGACATATATCCGCCTTTGCCCTGCGGCAACAACCATTGCGGCGGTAGCCTCATTTATTCCATCGGAAGACCAATAAAGCACGGAGCCACCCGGCAACCCCATCAACACGGCTGCGGAGCCGCCATCGCGATACACCCATGCCCAAAAGGTCACTATACGCCTTGAGTTTTTTTCTTGCGGCACATGCTCTTCCTGGAAATAACTAAACACCTTTGCTACCGAGCCCGCGCCAAGGGATAAGTGGCCTTTCCCGGTTTCAAGCCATTTTGTTATTGCACCGAAGCGCCCCATCGGCTGAAACTTTGGCACAACGGCGGCCCTAACGTCAATGGCGAAACATATGACCAAAAGAAGGCACGCCGTCGCCGACGCGAGTTCGTTCAGCGGGACTCTCCGCCTAACTGAGTTTTCAGTGTTATCGCGATTGGTCATTTCCTGTCTCCATTTTTCTTAACTCACGAAAAGGCCCGCTCGCCAGTGCTCGGCGTCGCGTTTCCCAGAATCGTAGATTATTTATCATTACCGCCTGTTCGATGCACCGCACGGCGGTTACGAACCCATGTAATGAATCTCTTTTGCACCGCTAAGCACGCCGAGGAAGGCGGCGAGAGGGCGGTTCGAGCACTTCCGATGAAGTCCGCAATCATCTTCATCCTACCGATATTTGCCAACGGAAGTCCCATTCGCTGACCAAAATCTTTGGCATTGCGGACGACCGGCCATTGGCCAGACCGGCCCAAGCCAGCTCCTATGCAGATGCGACTAATTCTCGTTAAGTTGCCGCTATGCGTAATTGTCTCGACCCGACTGATCGGGTAGGTGGTGCCGGGTGGCATACGAAAATAAACAATCGTCTCGGCATTGCCGCCGTCTCGTTTCCACCATGCATCTATTTTCGGTACGGGTGAGGCCATAAAGCTAAACGATCTGTTTAAGCGAATAACCGACCTCAGGTAATTGAATAGCCGCAATGATATCTGCGGCTTGGCGTCTCCGATTTCTATCGTCATTTCGCTGTCAGCTTGAATCCCGCTCTTCGCGTCCGAATTCTTGGTGCGGATACCCATCCAGTCCAACCGCACATGCTTGGCGATTAACACCCGCACCGGCATTTCGTGTCCCACCGTCGCCATGACGTTGTCGTGGCCACTGTGTAGGTAGTAGAATGGAGCGCCGTTGGGTAAGACAAGCAGCATCGCGATCGAACTTCGGTCTCGGACGATCTCAATCTGCGTACACGCTGCGAGTGCTAACGCACGCGAATTCTTCGCGGCGACGGCCTTTTGGAGAACAACCTTGAAATGGAATTGTGCCGTAGCCGATTGCCTGGTGAAATCAAGACGAAGCCTTTTCCCGTGGAGGATATCCCAAATTTTCCCAAAGGTTGCCTCCGGTCCCGTAGACTGTTGCGATTTGCCTGTGGCGGCCACCGCAGCGGTTAGGCCGACAACGTAACACGCGATTAATGCGATACGAGTCCACATAAGAAAAGCATCTCCTGAAAATTGCATTCCCCGCCCTCGACCAGCGGGCGAGATTGGTCTAGAAATTTCATATAAGCGTGAGGTTCATCTTGTAATTCCCATTGTTCTGGTCCGAGCTGAAACCGTGACTAGCCGTCAAGCTGAGCGGGCCAATTTGCAGGACTGCGGTAACGGTTGTAGTGGAGTGGTTAAAGCTTGACCCAGTAGTGGTTTGTCCCTTCAGAGTGAGTGAATTGGGCGACTTGCTGGACTGAGGATGATATGATGGTAACGGATTTCTCGGTTCATTGGGCCATGGATTTGAGTTGCTACCTCCAGAGGACGTATTGTCCTTGCACGTTGGGCCCGACAGTGGTGTAGAGTTGCTGCCGTTTGGACTACCGGGTTTCATCATCTGAAATTGTGGTCCTGTCGGCGGTATCCGGTCCGGCTGCGGGCCACTGCTCCTACCTTGGGGAATATCCGCTAGTCCCAGGGAATCCGTGTTCCCCACGGGATTCCCCATCACAAACTGATACCTATTGGTACCTTTGATATAGGAAAGCCGGTCTTGTGAAACGCAAGTACCAAGCGATGGCGCGTAGTTCCGATTCCTCGCGTAGTACAGCCCTGTCACGGGGTCAAGCGTCATGCCTTGATACAGATTATCCACTGTCGGTTGCGTGC
>JAJYGE010000531.1 GCA_021785155.1 Planctomycetota bacterium | reverse complement strand
AGCGACAAAGCCGGTGTCATTCATGGAAATGCACGGACCCTTTTTTACAATGACAGATTTTGGACCAGCGACAAACCCGGCAGTGTCATCACATTCCATATTCCGGGTCGGGTCATTTTTTTATCGTTTTACCGGCATGACGGCCCCTACGGTAAGGTCCGAGTACAGGTGGATCATAATCCGCCGCGAATTTTAAATGCCTGGTTTCCGGGCACCTGGGGTGGCTATCGTAAGACGGATATTATTGCCACCAAACTACCACCGGGTGTGCATACGGTGCGCGTTACGCTGCTGAAATCGCACTCCGCCGGCAGCACAGGCCACCAGTTTTGCCTCTTGGGCTTGGGTGCCGCAGGAATCACAACCCACGGAAAAGGCATGATACAATGACGGCAACAAAGTTCTCCTGGTGCGCAGCGACCGGTTGTTCCCGCGCACCGAAACATGAATATGTCAGAATTGATTTGTGATGAGGACACGATAATGAAAAATGAAACAATGGAAAATGTGCTGTCCACGTCAGCGCCTCAAGTTCCGCAGGCCGCACCGCCGTCCAATGGTACGCGGCGGGACTTTTTGCGGGCCTCAGTTTTGGCGGCGGCGGCCCCGACAATCAGCGTATCGGAAACGCAGGCGGCACCCGCTGCGGCACCGTTGCCCGGACGACCAGGTGGGCGGCCCAATATCATTCTCTTTCATTCCGACCAATTTCGTTGGGACTGCATCTGTGCCGCGGGCTGCAATCCAATGGAAGGGCTTACGCCTAATTTAGACGCCATGTATCGTCGTGGCACCGTTTTTAAGAACTTCATCACCACCCAACCGCTGTGCTCGCCGTCCCGATCCTGCTGGATGACCGGGCAGTACGCCACGACCACCGGCGTGTGGAAAAATGGCCCGGGGCTGCACCGTGACGCCCGCACCATTGCAACACAACTTACACCAGCCGGTTACAGTGCCAACTATTTTGGTAAATGGCATCTAGCCCCGGGGTGGAACCTGGCGGAATGTGGTGCGGTGCCGCCGGAATATCGCGGCGGCTTTACCGGCCAATGGCTGGCGGCCAATTGTCCGGAAATCAGCACGCAGCCCTATGACAGTCAGTTTTGGGATAACGATGGCCGCCCTGTGCATTACGGCAAAGATGTTTATCGTGTAGATTTTCTGACCGGTGAAGCGGAGAAATTCCTGCGGAAAAAGCATGACAAACCATTCTTAATGGTGTTATCGCAACTCGAACCGCATCAGCAGAATTACAAATGTGAGCATGGCGATGTCTTTGGCTTTGTTCCGCCGCACGGTTACGAGAAGCTTTTCCGCAGTTGTTTTGTGCCGGAAGATTTGAGGTTTTTCCCCGGCGACTGGCAATATGAGATGAACAATTATTATGGAGATATTAAAGCCATTGATGATTCACTGGGCCGTATCTTAAAGACACTCAAAGAACAAAATCTTGAAGACAACACCGTCGTGATGTTTTTAAGTGATCATGGTTGCCATTTCCGCACGCGAAACGAGGAATACAAACGCAGCCCGCATGAAAGCTCCATTCACGTTCCACTGATGATTCAGGGGCCGGGATTCAACAATCGGCAGACCGTCACTGAACTGGTGAGCATGATTGACATTGCGCCGTCCATACTGGACATGGTGGGCGTGAAGATACCATCCTGTATGCAGGGGCGCAGTTTTATTCCCCTTTTGCATGATGAAAATGCGCGGGGCAATTGGCGCAATGAGGTATTGGTACAAATCAGTGAGTCGGAAATTGCCCGGGCGTTGCGCACGCCGGAATGGACTTACGTGGCTTTGGCTCCACAGGCCAATCCGCTAAGCGATCCCGGCAGCCTGCACTATCAGGATTACCAGCTTTACAACAACCGGGCCGATCCCCATCAGTTGGTCAATATGATTGGCCGCCTGGATGCGCGGTGGCCGGATGACAACGTATTGTTGAATTTCGTCGGCCATCGTCGCTCCATGCGTGAAATCACCTCGCATCTTCGTGAACGGTTAATTGCACGCATTGTGGAAGCCGGCGAGGATCGTCCGGAAATTACTACTTGGAAGTATTATCCGTAAGATCCGATGCAGGGCTATAAGCAGCTTGATTGTAGTTGTTCTGACCGTCCGTCGTATTTGTGCTAGTATTAGCGGCGGCCCCTTTGGCGGCGATAAGGCAACCACTGTACCGTAGGATAAAATATGCCCGCGAAGCAACCTTTCCATATTATGACCAAACCCATCGGTCCGGTGTGCAATCTGGACTGTACCTATTGTTTCTACCTGCGAAAAGAATCTCTGTTTCCGGAAAATCACAAAGCCTCCGATTTTCGGATGAATGATGCCACGCTGGAAAACTATATCCGACAGTACATTGCCGGACAGCCGGGCGAAGATGTCTCCTTTGCCTGGCAGGGCGGCGAGCCGACACTGCTGGGATTGGATTATTTCCGCCGGGTTGTGGAATTGCAGCAAAAACATACGCCGCCCGGCAAACGAATATCCAATGCGCTGCAAACCAACGGCACGCTGCTTACCGATGACTGGTGCAGATTTTTAGCCCGGCATCATTTTCTTGTTGGCCTGTCCATCGACGGGCCGCGGGAACTCCATGATCGTTACCGCGTGACGCGCGGCGGCAAACCCACATTTGATCAGGTTTGGCGCGGCCTGCAACGGCTCAAGCAGCATCAGGTGGAATTCAACACTCTCACCGTGGTACATCGTGAATTGGCTTATCATCCGCTGGAGGTTTATGACTTTTTATGCCGGAACGGCAGCGGCTTTATGCAGTTTATCCCGTTGGTGGAGCAGATTGCCCCGCCCCGTGAAACGGCTGCCGACGCTTCGTCCACACGGCTTAATGTGCTTCCCTCAGAATATGCCGTGGCACCATGGTCGGTTGAACCGCTGCAATTTGGGCGATTTCTGACTGACATTTTTGATATTTGGGTGCGTCGTGATGTCGGCAAGGTATTTGTCCAGACGTTTGATGTGCAATTGGGAATCTGGGCGGGCTATGGATCGGGGTTGTGCGTCTTCGCTGAAACCTGCGGTCGGGCGATGGCGATTGAGCATACCGGCGATTTGTATGCGTGCGATCATTTTGTCGCGCCGGAATACCACCTTGGAAATATCAACCGTACCCCGCTGGCGCAAATGGCTGATTCGCCGCCGCAGCGGAAATTCGGCTCCGACAAGCGCGATACATTACCCGCGTATTGCCGGCGCTGCGAGGTGCGTTTTGCCTGTAACGGCGAATGTCCGAAAAACCGGTTTATTCTCACCCCTGACGGCGAACCAGGATTGAATTATTTATGTGCCGGCTATAAGCACTTTCTCAATCATATTGGCCCGGCGATGCGGCTGATGACATCGCTGCTGAACCGGCGGCAGCCTCCGGCGCATATTATGGAAATACTGGCAGCCCAGGCGGCGGCACCGCGCGAAAACGTAGAAATGTCAATTGATGGCCCATTAAAGGAAGCAAAATGATGGATAAACCTATTCGGTGCAATGTTTTGAACCGGCGAACTTTTGTCTCCGCTTCGACCGCAACGACAGTCCTGGCGCTGTCTGGAAATAAAAAATCATCAGGCCAAAGCCGCAAGGCTCGCTGCATGCGGGCAGGCATATCCGATCGGGCGTATCAGCGCGCCTTCCGGCGCGCCACGACACTGGCCAACAGGATGACTTTAGATGAAATGATCGGTCAGGTCGGAAGCGGCATCCGGTTTATAGTGACACCCGCCAATAAGCAAAAAGGCACTGCACAGCAAGTGCAAACCGTCTGGCTATGGACTCCGGGGATCAAAAGGCTGGGCATACCGGAATATCCCACCTACTCAGGGGAGGCGCTTCATGGCCTGTGCTGGCTCCAGCGGCCCGCTGATAATCGCGAAGTTCTGGCGGCGCATGACAGAGCGTTGCCGAATTTGACGTATTCGGTGGTGGCGACCAGTTTTCCGTTGCCACTGGCAATGGCATGCTCCTGGAATCCCGCATTGGCGCGCCGAGTATATACGGCCGTATCTGATGAAGCCCGTGCCTATCATAAGAAAGACCATACGGGATTAAACTTTTATTCGCCGCAAACTTTGAATCTGCACCGCGATCCGCGCTGGGGCCGATGTGAGGAAGCACCAGGCGAGGACCCGTGCCTGGCGGCAACCTGGTCCGTGGAAGTGGTGCGCGGCATGCAGGGTGATAATCCGAATTATCTAAAAACCACCGCCTGTGCCAAACACTTTATCTGCAACAACACGGATGATGATCGTTGGTCGGTGTCAGCAACGGTTAATTCACGGAATTTCTGGGAATACTATACCCGGGCCTATCGCGCCTGCGTGCTGGATGGAGATGCATTTACAGTAATGTCAGCATATAACGCAATCAACGGCATTCCCTGCTCGGCGGATCGTTTTCTTTTAACCGATCTGTTACGCAATCGCTGGGGATTCCGCGGTTACGTTACCGGTGACGCCAATGCCGTTCACTGCATCTTCGATCCGCATCATTATGTGCCCACGTTGCACGAGGCGGCGGCACTGGCCATCCAGGCAGGATGTGATTCGGACCTGGGCAATGTGTTTCAGGAACATCTTCGGCGCGCTGTGGACTTGGAATTGATCAGCGAAACAGATATCCGCCGTGCGGTAAAGCGACTGTTGACCGTCCGAATGCTGTTGGGTGAATTTGATCCCCCGAAGCAAGTTCCCTATAACCGCATCAGCGTAAATGTGATAAACTCCCCCACCCACCAGAAACTCGCTCTGGAAGCGGCGCGGCAAAGCATTGTCCTGCTGAAAAATGACAACGGCTTTCTTCCGCTCGATAAGGCCAAAATCTCCACGGTCGCGGTGATTGGCCCGATGACCGACTTTCATCTCGGCGGCTACAGCGGAACGCCGGCTATCCGCATTTCAGCATTGGATGGGATCACCACGGCGTTGAAGTCCACCGGAACGACAATGCTATTTGAGCCTGGATGCAGCATAACCGGGCCAAAGGATGAAAAACTGTTCAACCGGGCTGTGGCGGCGGCACAACGCGCCGATGTTGTGATCATGATCTGCGGTGTTAACCAGAGCGTTGATCGCGAAGCACATGATCGTAAGAGCACCGAGTTGCCCGGCGTGCAGCATGAACTTATCAAGGCCTGTTACGGCATTAATTCCCGAACGCTTCTGGTGCTCAACAGCAACAATACCGTGGCGGTAAACTGGGAGCAGGAAAATCTACCGGCCATTGTGTCCGCGATTTTTGCCGGCCAGGCGCAGGGTACCGCCATTGCCGATGTGCTATTCGGCAACTACAACCCAGGAGGCAAAACCTGCTGCACCTGGTACAAATCCGTGGATCAGCTACCGCCCTTTCATAACTATGACATCATGAAGGGTCGCACGTATATGTACTTTGAAGGTGATCCGCTGTATCCCTTTGGTTACGGTTTGAGTTATACGATGTTCCATCTTGGCGATTTACGCATAGATGCCAAAGAACTCTCGGAAAAGAAGCCCGTCAACATATCGTGTACGATAAAAAATACCGGTGCGCGAGCCGGTGCTGAAGTCGTACAATTATACATCACGGCTCCCAAGTCGCCGGTGAAGCGTCCCATCAAGGAGCTGGTGGGGTTCAAGCGCGTGGAACTCAAGCCCGGCGAAAGCCGGACAATTACCTTCACGCTGCCTTATGCCACGCAGGCGCTGTGGTACTGGCATGAAAGCCGGCGCAGGTTTGTTCTGCAGCCCGGGACACTGAAATTGATGATCGGCGCTTCGTCGGCGGACATTCGTCTAAACGCCAAGGTGTTATTGATCCCAAGCTCAGATGACCAGCTTGGTGGACCGGAAACATTGGGAGCGGTTGCGGTTGCAGCAGCAATCCACTAGTGCCCTGTTCCACCCGTAATTACGGGTGGATTGGCCTCAAACCGGCCAGATGCCAGGAGTCGGCGGCGAGAACCGGGTTCGTAAACCCCTTGAGCCGACGCGACGCCGCAGATGGCCGGTTTCAGGCCAACCCTACGGGCGGGGGCCAAGGGGCCGTGGGCTTTGGGGCTCGTCGTCAACGTATGTATCCATACGTAATCCACCTCGCTTCGCGCCCACAACCCCTTGGCCCTCCGTCAACCCGTAATTACGGGTGGAACAGGGCACTAGAGGTGCCATCCCGCCTTGCGTATCGGCGGATTATGGAAATTCTCAATGTGAAAGCGGGACAGATCAGCAGTCGAGCACCACGGAGCCACGTGTCAATGAATAAGGAAACGCAGGCGGCTCAATGAGTAATCAATAAACGCCAGGAACCTGGCAGAACGTGTCTCGCCCCAGCCGGTCAACCGCCCGATAAAAGAGTGCTTGCTTTCCAAAAATACCGTGTTACACTATTGGGCAAGTCAGCTTGCACAGCTCAAGCGTATTTTCTCCCGCCGGTTGTTTCGCGGGAGAACGCAAGATCGGGCTTGGCTGTGCAACTCGTGAGAGCATCAGAGTCGTAAAAATAAGTTCGCCCGCAATTGACGGGTGATAAATCTGATGCCGCAGGGAAGGACGCCCGAAGCAACGAATGGATTCGACATGCTTTGTTTGTTCCGTAATTTGATTCTCTCCATCGACCAGGCGAATGGTTTTATCCCTGGCAATGTGTTCATATTTCCATTGTTTCCAGCCATCGTGTGTGGTGCCTCGTTCGACGCGACAGAAGCGGCCATTGCTTTCAAAGCGGAACGCCCCTCGGCCCGATGCGCTTATGCCCGTCAGGGCGTAAGCATGAAGGCTCCGGGTTTTATTTCATCGGTAATTTCTTTTTGTGAGTTCAGCGGGCATGACGCCCGCCGGTATTTTGCGAGGTTTGGATGCGGGAGTAGTCATCCGAATCGGCGTCAATAAGGTCAAGGAGCGACCCATGGCAAAAACCCGTACCACCACCGCTGTTGTTGAACAGGACATCAACGATGTCTGGAAGCAGTTTAAGGCCAACAAGACCCAGGTCATGCGC
>JAJYGE010000351.1 GCA_021785155.1 Planctomycetota bacterium | reverse complement strand
AACATCCTCTTTTTCCAAAAGAGGACATTTTAACTTGGGCCAAACAGGACATTACAACTTTGGTATGACAGTGCCCGCCCGCCGCAAGCTGCGGAGATTAATCCCAACGCGATCGCTGAAACCTTTTCCGATCTTTATGATCGCGAAGTGGAGCGATCAATGGACAGGGGTAAATCGTGCGCGGCGAACGATACAAGGGCAGTATTCGGATGAAATTTCCATCCAGCGTGATCAAGGGCCGTGATTCCAGCCCATTGGGGTTTGAACCGTGGTGAACACTGATGCTTACTTATCACGCTTCTGTCACGTCGGCATCCAATGTGTTGGCTTCTTCCAGTTCCGTCGGCACGCGATCGAGTTCTGATGCTTCGGGCGGGGCTGAGGCAAATTCGGTCTTGCCGGTATCGTTGGTATCGTTGGTATCGGTATCGGAATTCATGGATGGAGCGTCTTCGGGCAATACCGATACCGGTACCGCGATACCACGGCGTGAAGCATTGTCCGTCGTCATGCCCGCGCCGGATTCTCCAATGCCCGTGAGTTCCACGCAATTCGATGGCGCTCCCGGACCGTGCGTGGAAAGTTCGCAGCGCCGCAACAAACCGCGATCAATGGCCTGTTCGATAAGGGGTTCCAGAACGCCGGCTTCCCGGAATTTGCGGCGTTTGCCGCGGATGACTTTTAACGTTGCCCGCCCGCCGAGATTGCGGAGAATCTCAATGACCTCCCGCACCGGATCAGGTGTTGCGGTGCTATTGCCATGTGCGTTATCGGCAAATAAATACCCCGCACTGCGATCACAAAAATCCCATAACGCCAAAGCCGCCTGAAGATGTTGCGTTTCCACCGTGCCGCAGTTATCCAAAAGGGCGTAAATGCACGCCAATCGCCGCACCTGCGCCTCGGCGCGGCTGGTAAGTTTGCCGTGCAGGCCCGTATGGCCGCCGGACAATATCGGATAATGCCGCTCCCATACATCCCATGCCGCCGCGCTCATGCCGATGTCGCTGACATCGGCCGCATATTGCAGAGCCTGCGTTAATCTTTGCCGCAGCGGCTGATAATGGGATTCCTGTAAATTGCCCCCGCGCGGCAGAAGTTTACTGCGGCGCACGCAGGACCATAAAAAGCGATTGCCAAAACCGTTGGCGGCATCGGTTTTGGTCAGCTCCGCCGCGAGTTCTTCATGGGTAATATGCCCGATGATGCTGATATGGGCACCGGTGGCCTTGGTGGGCACCGGTGGCCTTGGTGGGCACGCGTGTCAATACGTGTAAATCACCATTATCCCACGCCAGACGAATCATCGGCGATACCGTGTTGCCATCGCGGGCGGCCACTTTCAGGAGGCGGGCAAATTCCGGTTCCAGGGCCATGAGCCTTTTATCGGATTCGCCCTGATCCACCAGTTCCTCATTTTTGAAAACCGGATCGCGTACTGCAAAAATCATCCCCTCACCACTGGATAACCCGCTTTTTACACGGTTGGACGCCCATGCCGAATCCACCGGATTCAACAATCGCAACGCCTGCGAACCGGCGGTGCCCTTGCGGGCTTTGGAGCTGTCACCGCAGCAGACCGCAAAGAGATTTAATCCGTGCCGCGCGCCATCCACGGTAAAGTGCGGCCCGCGGCCAACCATGTTTCCAAACAGTACCAGAATATGCAGCAGAACCGCCGCCGGATCGGATTCGGTATGCGGCGCAATCGTGCGGACAATATCTCCGGCCAGGCCATAATAGGCTCCATCTTCCGGCGGATCGGGCCAACGATCCGGCCCGTCATCGGTAAATTGGGCATGGATCTGTTGAATTGTCTGAAGGTACTGGGCGGTCGAAAGATTTCCCGCCTGCAAATTCCACCCCACCTGCCATTCCAGACGTTCACGGTGCTTTTCTCGAACAATTTCAGCATACGCCCGCCAGTTGGCCGCGGAAGGCACGCCATTGACCAGTGACTCCAGATAATCAAAACCGCCGATGCGATCATAATTTCCATCGGATTGCAGTTGATGCGTCAACGTAACACCGTCCAGGGGTTGACCCACCGCATGAATACGGGTCATGGCGGCGTAGATCATGGCGTCCGCTTCGCCCCAGAATACCTCGGAGCTTGCCGATAACGCGGCAATGACGTCCGGCAAAATACCGCCCTGCAAAAGGATACTTCCCAGCAGTGCCTGCTGGGCGGAGGAATCCCACGGCACCAGCATCGGGTTATTTATTGGCGTGTGAAGGCTGCGACGATGCTCATGGGCCGCGGATACAGGTAATGGCATTCCGGAAGAATTTGCCGTAATCATCAGAAACTCCAAACTTCGCAAGTGCGGATAAGCTGGTCCGACTACGCGGCGGCACCAACCCGCATCATCACTGTTATGGATGTCGGCGCGGGTAGATAATCGACAAAATGAATTTTTTCGACGCAATGCCACCACGCATAGCGGTATCATCCGCGGTTTCGATGCGGCGATAAAAGGCTGCGGAAAATCCCGATTTGGAAGGTTAATGAACCGCCAGGGCTTTGAATATTTCCTGCATGAGTTTTTCCACTTTGAAGGGTTTGGAAAGAACCGCGGCGAGTCCCTGTTTGGAGGCCTGCACGATGCTGTGATCCGGATCGTAACCGAAGCCGGTCATCAATATCACGGGTGGATTGTGGCCGATCTTTTGTGCCGCGGCAAAGACTTCATATCCATTGCGGTGGGGCATGCGAATATCGGAAATGACCAGATCATAGCGCGGTTGCCCGGCGAGATGCGCCAGTGCTTCGGCACCGTCCGCGGCGGTGTCCACCTGGCAGCCGCAATAGGTCAGGACGTAATGAATGGTTTCACGAATATTGGCTTGATCGTCGGCCACGAGAATTCGCTTTCCCCGCAGACGGGGGTCCTCGCGTGGAAGGCGACGCTGATCATGGGCTCCAAATACCTGCTGCGGGCTGGAACACAAACTCCAAAACGTCTGCCGCACGGTATTGGCGTTGCCAAGGATGGAATTTAAGGCTTTCAGCAACGCCTCGTTATCTATGTTCGCTTCTTTGACCGTTTCGAGATCATAAATCAGGTCATTGAGCGGCCCGGCGACTTCACATGCGATTTCCTGCACAAGTTTTCCGCTATTGGTGCGCTGCTCCAGCATCAGCAGGTCCAGAACATTCAACGCAATGGCCACATAACGTCCGAAAATCTCCGCGAATTGCCGGTCATCTTCAGTGAAAAACGCGCATTGATCGGATTCAATGTTCAATACCCCGATGGTTTTATCATGGAGCATCAACGGCACGGTAAGACTCGACCTGGCGGTATCCAAACCCGCGACGTAACGCGGGTCCTTAGCCACATCAGGGGAAATATAGGAACGTCCCGTGGCCGCCACATGCCCGCAAATTCCATTTCCTTCGACTTCACAAAACAGCTCCACCTGCATGGCTTCTTCCGGCATGCCCACGGCAATCACGGGTTCGAGTTTATTACTCGCTGGATCCAGCAGACGGATGTTAAAGTGGTCGAAGTGCATGAGCTGCCGAAGAAATTTGATAATGCGCTCTTCCAGCACCTGTTGCCGCTGGATGAAATTCAGTTTGGATATTGCGTCTTTTTCAAGCCGTACCAGCTCGCGTCCGGCCTGGTCGATGGCGTCAAGTTTTTGCTGAAGTCGGCGGGTGTGCGTGGCATCCCAGCACACCGCGACCACATGCGTAACTTTATCTTCCTGATTATGCAGCGGTGAACATACCAGTTCAAAAAACTGTGCGTCGCCGATACTCATGGCGAATTTGCGGGAACGCGGCGCATGATGTTCCGATGAACCGTTGAGCTGCGGCTCGGTGAACACCGACATGGCTTCCATGCAGGCCTTGCCGATGCGCTCGATAACTTCCGGGGACCATTGTTTCATCCGGCGGTTGCTCCACACCATGCGGCCGGCGGGATTAATCATGCAAACGCCTTCCCCAATGGTATCAAGCACCAGTCCGGATTGCATGGTGGCGTGCGCCCGTTCAAGCGGCAAAAAATCAGCGGACTGGGACATGACCATATCAAATGCGCCGGCGCGTAACTCCGCCACAGCTTCTTCCATGGTGGGCACGCACACGACAGCATCATAATTGCGGGAGAGATTACTATAGAGTTCGGTGGAGCGGAAGTCTGGGCCGGCAAGCACCAGTGCGCGTCGAAGGTTAGAAACAACACCCATGCGACACCTTAATAAAACCTTAATGATTATATCGGTTAAAGCACCACAAACAATGTATGAACGATTATAAATCGGGATTACGAATATTTGGCCTATTCAAGGCCGGCCTTTTTCCTGTTCGCCAGAACGCCGACGGCCACGGGGTTGGCAATATTTCCGGGCACCCGTGGCGGCGGCTGTTGCCGCAGAGCAGAGCAGTAGAGAGTTGAGCAGTAGGGTTCCGGCGCGAGGGGACTGTCGCAAGATGAGGCACCCCTGCGGTCTACTTATTGCTCTCTCAACACCGACGAGTGCCGCGCGAAACGCGCGGTGCAAGCACACGCGGCTAAAAGGGATGGGGTGGGCCGGAATGCGGATTCGGATGTATTGCCACACCTTCTTAAAGCTTACGCTTCGGCTTTCTTGCCAACGACGGTCGTTTTTTTACGGCCTTAATGTTAATTGCGGATATTCTGTTTTTGGGCTTGGCGGGCGCGGATTTCGTTGGGCGGACGGTCTCTGCGGATTTTGGCGATTTATTGGCTTGCACTTTGGCTTTCCTGACCGCGGTTTGTTTTTTGGTCTTAACTGGTTGATCCGATTTGACAGGTGCCGCGGCAGCCGGTTTCTCGGCGGGCTGATCCATTTCCACTCCGAATACATTGGCCAGATCATTGTCGGCAATTGTTTTACGCTGCGCATTACCGGAGCTGGTCAGGGCATCGACTGTGCCGGAGGTGGGCACCAATTCCAGATGATTTACCTGGCGAAGTTTGAAAAGCAGCTCCGGTTGTGTATCCAATCGAGCGCCCACGCCGTACAGCACCGCCGCCAGATGTTTGCATAACCCGGCGGAGTCCGGGCAGGAACAGTCCATATCAATATGATTTGGTGCCGGGAACATGCCGCCCTCACGGTCCGTGACGACGGACATTACCGCGTCGGACATGCGCCCCCGCAGCAATTCAATAATGCTGCCGATTTCGCCGGACAGGCGTTGCCGGATGTTGGCCCATTTTTCTTCCGCCAAAGGCTTAATTTTTATGTCAATGTGGTACACTTCCGAGCCGCTGACCAGCGCGCTGATTTTGCCGGGTTCAATTTGCAAATCCAGTACCGATCCGTTCCGCAGGTAAGATCGTCCGCGTGGCAGACGGTTGGAGTAATCGCTGTATGATTCCAGATGTTTGCACCAGGCCTTACCCCAGAAAGTAGAGGCGATTTTCCGCCCCTCCAATTGAATGGGCGAAATTTTCCGCCCGCTTTTTTGTAACTTGGCGACTTCTTTGGTGGCTTTTGCCCGCCGCTCACCAGCCGATACGTAGGGTTGAAAACGCCACCACATCATCATATTCCTTATTCCAGAACATCATTATCGAACAGCATCATAACTCGGCAGCACGGTGAATATCCAGTGCCACAAAATTCAGCAGTTCCTGGTTATTCATTTCCGTAAGCATTCGGTCCGCCTGGCCCTGCAAAATCTCATTGGAAAGATTAGTCTTTTCCATCATCAATGCGTCGATCTTATCTTCCAGCGTTCCCTGGCAGATAAATTTATGCACCAGCACGTTTTTCTTCTGACCGATGCGAAAGGCCCTGTCCGTGGCCTGATTTTCCACCGCCGGATTCCACCATCGGTCAAAATGAATAACCTGCGATGCCGCGGTCAGATTTAATCCCACTCCGCCGGCCTTCAGTGACAGCACAAAAAATGGTGGGCCGTTATCGCTTTGAAATTGTTGTACCAATTGTTTTCGTTCCGCCACCGCCGTGCCGCCATGCAGGATCAGCCCCGCGCGCCCGAATATCGGTTGTAAAAACCCGGCCAACGCCGCGGTAATCTCCCGGAACTGCGTAAAAATCAAAACCTTTTCCTGCCGGGAAGCCATTTCCTCGCATAGTTCCCGCAAACGCTGGAACTTGCCGCTGTGCGAAGGGTCATAAGCGCCATCGCCCAGCAATTGCGAGGGATGATTGCAAATCTGCTTAAAACGCATGAGATAAGTCAGAACCAGACCCTTCCGTTGAATGCCATCGATCGTGTCATTAAGTTTGGACCGCATCTCGTCGACGGCCTGCTGATACAGCGCGATCTGATGTTTACTTAGTGGACAAAACGCCCTTACTTCCGTTTTATCGGGCAGATCCGAAATGACGCGTTTATCCGTTTTCAGACGCCGCAGGATATAAGGTTGCACCAGCGCCCGTAATGGTGCGTAGCTTCCCGGAGATTCCGCCAATGATTTTGCGTATGTACTGAACGCTTTGGCACCGCCGAGCAATCCCGGATTGATAAAATCAAAGATCGACCATAAATCAGACAGGCGGTTTTCCACCGGCGTGCCGGTCAGCGCGACGCGAGCCGCGGCTTGAAGTTGTTTGACGCAGCGCGTCTGTTTGGTGCCGGAATTTTTAATCGCCTGCGCCTCGTCCAGAATGACAACATTCCACGGCCTTTTTGCCAGCCAATCCAACCGCGTGGCCATGCCGTAGGTCGTGATAACCAAATCCATGGAGGCAATGGCGTGCGAAATAACCTCCTGGTCCCCATTGAACCAGTCCGCCTGTTTTTCGGACGCATGTACCACACAGGCTTGCAGTGTCGGCGCAAATCGGGCCAACTCATCGCGCCAGTTGGAGATCAGCGAGGCCGGAACAATCAGCAGAGATGGTGGCGGCGCGGGCTTTCCATTGACGCGCTGTTGTTTCAACCACAGCAGCATGCCCAGTACCTGAATGGTTTTTCCCAACCCCATGTCATCCGCGAGACAAGCGCCCAATCCCAGACGAACCATAAAGTGCAGCCACTGGACCCCTACTTTCTGATAGGGACGCAAGATGGCCGTCAGGCCCATCGG
>JAJYGE010000181.1 GCA_021785155.1 Planctomycetota bacterium | reverse complement strand
TCCTTGCATAAAATCGCAAATAACAATGCTCACCATTGTAGCCAACCATTCCATAAAAACCGAATGTCCAGCCATCAATACGTTATTTTAGCGGCTGAACGGGCGGTTTGCAGCGCGAAATTCCCCTGGCGTCTGCTGGAATTTCCGCTGAAATACCCGGTGCATGTATTGGGTACTTGAAAACCCCGCCATTGCCGAAATCGCCGCGAGTTTCTTGTCCGTGCTGATCAGCAGTTCCTGTGCCCGCGCGATTCGACATTGTAATATTTCCTCGTGTGGTGACCGGCCCAGTGCCTGCTCAAAGCGCATCTGCAGCCCGCGCCGTGACACCAAGGCTTTGCGTGCCAAATCGGCGACCTTGATCGGTTCGCTGACGTGTGCGCGAATAAACCGCAGCGCCTCCGCCACCGCCGGATCGCCAAGCCCCACCGTATCCGTGGATTGTCGGGGTACTACGCGAAGTGGTGCAACCAGCACGCTGGGACCGGGATCGTTGCCGACCAATAGAGAGTCCAAGGCCCTGGCCGCCTCGAAACCGACGCGCTCGCAATTCAGTTCTATGCTGGAAAGCGTGGGGGTGGATAATTCACAAACCAACTCGTCATTATCAACCCCGATCACCGCGATTTGCTCCGGGATGCTTATACCAACATATCGACACACGTTGATTACTTCGTGTGCCAGCAGGTCGTCCTGGGCCATCAGCCCAACGGGTTTGGGCAGGCCGGTCAGCCAGTCCGCCAACTGCCGCTCCAATGTTTTTCCGCAATGATTATTAAATTCAAAGCTATAAAATTCCATCCCCGCCGTGTGAGCACAGCGTCCAAAGTGTTCGCAGCGCTCATTGCCCCAGAACGTATTTAGTCCGCAGAATGCAAAATGCTTGAAACCCGCATCATGCAGGTGGGTGAAAGCCAGTCGGCAGGCGGCGGCCTGATCTCCCTTTACGTAGAACGATTCCTCGTCACCCCTTGGATCAATACTTACGACCGGGATCTTCCGCCTCTGCGCTTCCAGGATTACCGGCCGTGACCACATGCGGCCAATGACGCCGTCGACGTGCCACATCTCATTGGGCGGCATACGCTGATTCAAATCTCCGGGAGTGATGTGCAAATTCCACTGTCCATTGGCCTTGACATAGTTGCTGATTCCGCGGATGACACCCCGGCCAAAAGCCCGTGATGTTTCCATGAGCACGGCGATCATCGGAACTTGTCCGGTCCGCAATCCGGAATACTTTTTACGTCGAGGATGAAAGGTGTTGCCCATTGTACAACTCCCATAGTCAATTTATAGTGGCCTATACACTGGAAACGCCAGTACGCAAGTAGTTAAGCGCACCTATGCGTCTTCCATAAATCACGAATTTGGAACCAAGGTTCCTATCACACCCGCAAACCCGACACTACCCGGTAAATCACCGTATCGGCGGCGGAACAGAGTGTACAGCGTATTACTCATTTCGTAGCGGTCTGTCCAAATCGCGGGACAATGCGGAAAGATAATTCCGCATCAACGGATACAACTGCCCATACCGCTCCAGGCGTTCCTGATAAACACGGTGATGTTCTGCCCTGGGGTAAAACGTTTTTGTCCGTTGCACAAATCGTGGCACCGCGTCGGCAACACCGGGCAACTGGCCGATGGCCATTCCGGCGATCATTGCGGCACCGGCGACGGAGCAATGCGTCTGGGCCAGGCGCGTATAAGGAACATCGAGAATATCGGCTTTAATCTGCAGCCACAGGTCTGATCCCGCGCCTCCACCGGTCGCGATAAACTCGGAGGTGTCGATGCCAAGGGCTTTTAACTGTGTAATTGCCTGGGCGAAATAGTAGGTAATTGACTCCAGCAATGCCTTATAGATCTCGCCGCGTGTTGTTGACATTTTCAGTCCGACGATCACGCCCGAGGCATCCGCGCAGAAGCCGGGCGAACCTGTCGGCTCAAAATAAGGCAGCACCAGCAAATGGGTGGGGGCACCTGGTGCTTCGGCATCCAATCGCCGGTATATCTCCGGATCAGATCGTTCACCGGCGGCAAAGGTGTCACGAAACCATCGCAGCAGTGAACCGGCCTGATTGAACAGAAATGAGACGTAATGGTTGGGAATAACATAATGTTCCATGTTCAACCCCTGGGCGAGCATTTTGCCGGGGTCGGGCAGGCCCTGATACACCGGTGTAATACACTCATACGTTCCGATTCCATCAACGGCGCGACCGGCCTGGGCGATGCCCGCCCCCAACGCATTACAACACTGATCATGCCCCCCCACCACAATTTTTATACCTGGCGGAAGTCCAAGTTTCATGGCAATGCTGTCCGATACGGTTCCCGCAATGGTACCGGCCGGAAGACAACACGGCAGCTTGGCGCGATCCAATCCGCTGATGGCGAGCAATTTGTCCGACCAATCCTGCTTATGAATATCAAACAGCAACGTGCGATTGGCATGGGAATAACTGATGAACGGATCAGCACCCAGTAAAAATTCCACCAATCCGCCCCACAGTAAAAAATAATCGGCCGCGTGATAAAGTTCAGGCCTATGCTCTTTAAGCCACTGCAACTTCGGCAGCGTATAACTCGGCGTAAGCACATTGGGATTGATTTGGTAAAATTCTTCCTGTGACATTTCACGCCGCAGCGCATCAATATAATCTCCTCCGCGAACGTCCGAGGAAAGAATACTCGAACCCAAAATGTCACGATTTTTATTGACCGGCGTGGCGGCTTCCCCCATGGAACTAACGCATAAAGCCCGGATCGGGTCCGCTTTTGTGGCTGCCGCCGCTTCGGAGATCGTCTCCTGTACTTGAGTCCACACATACGGTGCGTCCAGTTCCGCCCAACCTTGGCGCGGATAGGCGGTGGGGTACTCCCGATACGCCAGATGAATACACTTTCCACTACTTGAAAATGCTCCCGCTTTGCAGCCCGTCGTACCGACATCAATACCCAACATGCTCACGCTTGTGTTACCTCGTAGCCCAGATAGGCGCTAAATGCTTCGCGGATCGGTCCGGCCACATGGCCAGGCGTCACGCCGACATGGTGGCGATGACCGGTCATACCGATTGTTTGCAGCAATTTCTGCAGGTTCGCAATCTGGACAACACCGGCACAGCCGAAAAAGTCTTCCGCAATTTCATCTTCCGTGAATCGCCCTTCGCCCACATAGCATTTGATTCTACCATCTTGTGTCAGCACATTACCAAAGGTAATCGGCATGGGGGCCATTCGCCCGGTATTACAACCCCAGGAACAGCCCGGCCCCACCGCATGCGCCAACATACTGTGATCCGTCACTTTGCCCTTGGCCCGCATCATTTTCTGCGGCACCGGGCCACAATGAAATAAGATGCACTTGTCGGGATCATCACCGTAGTTGTTGTTCCAATCCAGGCATGTAGTAACCTGTCCGGACGCCAGTCGCAAGGCCCGCATCATAACCGCCGAGCCTATGTCCACCTCGCACGCGGTGGCCACACCCCGGTTATTCAGTTCACTTAACAGCGTGCAAGGCGATATGTGCAGTTTTTTCTGCAGTTCAATCCAGCAGCGGATGGCCAGGGCATCAAGCTGAAATTCCTCCGTGATTTGATCCAACACCACGCCCAAGCGGGCCATGTTGGTGACGGCCTGTCCCGGCACGGCGGAAAAATCGGTGTAACCGATAAGAAACGCCGCCTTCTCGCGCACGGCTTTATGATTGGCATCAAGTGCTTCAATGCGGAGGAAAACATCTGATAAATCCATCGTTTCAATGGTTATTCCGTGTCGCTGCAACGTCAATTCGTCGATACGTACCGTCTTAAATGCTGTCGTGCGGGCACCAATGGCTCCTATGGTCATGCGGCGCATTCCGCCGACCACCCGGCAGAGCCGGTCAAAATAGTCGATGTTTGCTTCAAACGCTTGAGAAGCTGGGGCGACTGTGTGCGGCTGTAACGCGGTAAACTTGATTCCGTATTGGCAAAACACATCCATAATGGAGAGCTTGCCGCAAAAGGAGTCACGGCGCATCGTCGGCCCCATCTTGTCCAATTCGTCGGGATAGGCATGTATAAGAATCGGCACGCCCGCATCCTGCAATGCCATAACGGCACCGCTTTCATCACCAAAGTTTGGCAGGCTTAGTATGACACCGCCGAACTTGCCACGGTGTTGGCTTAGAAATTCCGCGTACCGCCGGGCTTCTGCGCGTGTCTCAACGGCACCATGGCGGGTAGCTGACTCTTCCAGCATGAGCACTTGATGGCCCATTTGCTCCAAGCGCGACTGAATTTCATTCCGCGCCTCAGCGATCAGCGACGCGGGAAAGAACCCGCGATTACCGAAGAATAACGCGAATGTTGTTTTGGGAATCGTTTCCATTGCTGTTCTTTTCATGGGTTAATCATCCACCCGCGGGTGGTTTTTATCAATGACCGGTACATGGCTCCGGTGCAGGCACGCGCTGGTATTCGTCCGCCACCGCCTCCAGGCTTTGAGCCTCAAACTTCATCCGTTCCAGCCGCGCCACCCCGGCACCGGCGGTCGCGGGAACCGTTCGACGGGATAAATCCATGTTTATTTTCCCCTTCCATACGCCACTTTCATGATGCCTATGTCTGAAAAGATTCCTTTACCCTACCGCCTGGCCGCCATGTTCGCAGCGTACTGCCGCACCGCCAGATTCGCGGTGCTTATTTCAGACACCCGCACCTTGAATAATTTACGGTCACAGGTAACCAGGCCGGTGCAATGATCCGTGATCTGATCGGCAAAGCGGGTATACACAGCCGCAGCCAATCCTTTTTTGATCAAAGGCTCCAACGCCAGCGCCCATTTTCGATAACGCATAAACCACGTGGCTCGGACTTTGTTACTCGCCGCGGTTCCCACCAATGGAACCTTCTTCTGGTAAGGCGCCCAACGATACGGCCATATATGCCCCCCGATCGGACAGGGAAACCGGCCTGATTCTCCCAGCACGCTGGCCCGGTCGGCCATTGCCGGCCACATTCCAGGGCCGGGATATATGTGGGCATCTTTCATGGCACCATAGCCTTTATCCGTCCAACCGCTGGGGCCGTCCACCAGACGCGATCCATCTTTTCGATGCACCCATCTTAACAGCGCGTTGGTATCATGTTGGCCCCAACCTTCATTAAACACGCACCATATCACAACGCATGGTTCATTATGCAACTGCCGCAACATCAGCCCCAATTCTCGCTTGAATTCGGCCTTCGCTGCGGCCGAGGTGTCGCCAAACGCCGCCGGCATGTCCTGCCACACCATCAGGCCCAGCTTATCGCAAAGATAATACCATCGCTGGGGAGCCACAATTTGATGCTTCCGGCACATGTTAAAACCCAGCCGCTTGATGGCCTGAATATCAAAGATCATCGCCGCATTGGACGGCGGAGTATAGGCACCGTCAGGCCAATAACCTTCTTCCAGCGGGCCAAAAAGAAAGTCCGGTTTGCCATTAAGAAAGATGCGCATGTAGCCGTCACGGGCCTTTTGCACGGTGATTTTGCGCATGGCAAAATAGCTTGCAACCTTATCAATGGTTTTTCCGCCTGTCCGCAACGCGACCTTCAGCGTATAGAGAAAAGGATGCCTGGGTGACCAGGTTATTGGCTGGGGAATTTGCAGCGGGATAACCTGCCCGGGATTACCCACAGTGAAAGCCACCAGATTATGATCTGCAAACGCTTGAATGGCTACACGGCACCCTGCCAGCTTACCGCTTCCGTGTACCACTACGTCCACAACCTTTCGATCCAGGTGCGGTGTAATGCTCAAACGCGCGATGGATTGGGCGGGCACCGTTTCCAGCCATACCGTCTGCCAGATGCCAGTCGATGGCAAGTGCATGGTAAAGCCCGGCTTTCCCATTTCTTGTTTGCCGCAGGGCTCTGTGCCGTTGTTGGCCGGGTTCCAGCATGAAACTACCAACGTTTGGATTCCGGGCTTGATATATGGGGTTACGTTTATCGTGAAGTGATTATAGTCCCCATTATGCACTGCGACGCTTCTTCCATTAAGAAAAATATGCGTGCGATACATGGCCCCGCCAAAGTGCAGCAGCAGTTGCCCTCCATCGCGTAATTCAGGCGCGACAAACGTCGTGCGGTACCAGAGCCGCTGCTCAGGCGAAACGGTGCGATTGACACCCGATAGTTTGGATTGCACCACAAAAGGAACCAGAATTCGGCCCTGCCAATGGGACGGTTCAGGCGACGCCTTAGGAGTGATGGCATATTGCCACAGGCCGTTAAGATTCGTCCAGTGCCGACGCCGCATCTCAGGCCTAGGATAATGCGTCCATACATGATCGGGCGTTATGGCCGCACCCCACGGGGAAAGCGGATTGGGCCCCGACGGTGCCCAGCCCGCGGCGGAAAATACGATTGCGGATAAAAGTATGACTTGGTATAAACGCATAACTTCATCACCGTTTACACATTCTTTGTAATGAGAAATATTTGGCATCAGATTGTGAGTTCCGGACAATGTTGTTGGGCGTGCTTCAATGCGACGCTAATAGTGTCGCGAATATCTTCCGGATGGACTTTCCAAACCGCCCGGTCGTAACTCATCAGGCCGTCGCATTCGGTTTCCACGTCCACAATCTGGCAGTAGAAATCTCCGCTTTGGGCACTGTGGTTGGTATTGAAAATAAAATTGTGAAAAAGTCCCATCACCTCGCGCGTCATCCAAGCCTTCGACGCGGCGCTTACCGCCGGAATTTGCAATGCCTTATTTTTGTGCTGCGCTGCGGCAAAATCCATGGAATGGCCGGTCTTCGCATCATAACTGTGATAAGTCCACGCGTTGGGCCAGGTATGCCCTGGCGCACGCAGACCCCACCCACCATCCTCACTGGTTATGCCGAATTGGTGGCGGAACTTGGGTGCCACGCCACCGTGGCAATCGCGAACATCACCGACGCCGTGCCAGGGGAATCCGCTGGACTCATCCACAAATCGGCTGGGGTCGAGCTGTTTCGCCCACCGCGCATTGCGGATGTAATCAAAACCGCCAAATGC
>JAJYGE010000446.1 GCA_021785155.1 Planctomycetota bacterium | reverse complement strand
GGGATATTTCCCGCGATGCGCCATTTTTCGGATTTCCCATTCCCGGCGAACCGGGTAAATATTTCTACAACTGGCTTGATGCCCCGATCGGCTATCTGGCGGCCCTGGCAAAACATCTGGGGGGGGGGGCCGCCGATGCGGAAGAATACTGGAAAATGGAGGATCTGGAAGTATTCCACTTCATCGGCAAGGATATTATCTATTTTCATGCGCTGTTTTGGCCCGCCATGCTGATGGGAGCCGGACTCAAACCACCGACAAAATTATGCGTACACGGGCATTTAACCATCAACGGTGAAAAAATGTCAAAAAGCCGCGGCACGTTCATTAACGCCGCCCAATATGCCCGCCACCTTGATCCACAGTGGCTGCGTTATTATTTTGCCACGCGACTGTCGGCGTCACCCGCGGATATGGATTTGAGCTTTGACGATTTCTGCAATCGGGTCAACAGTGAACTGGTCGGAAAACTCGTCAATCTGATAAGCCGGGCGGCACCGATTTTAACGCGGCTGCTGGACGGGCGTACCGGTATTGTGACCATTGACGCCTTGCCGCTGCTCAATGAATTGCGCGCTGCGGAATCACACATTGCGGCGGATTATGACCAGCGGAATTTTGCCTCAGTAACGCGCCGAATTTGCGCCCTGGCGGATAAAGCCAATAAATTTGTCGAAGATCAAGCCCCCTGGTCGCTGGTGAAAACGGATCAGGAAGTGGCCCGTGGCGTATTAACGGCGGCATTGGAATGCGGGCGAATACTGATGATCTATCTTAAACCCATTGTGCCGGACATTGCGGCAAGCGTGGAAAAATGCCTCAACATCAGCCCTCAAACATGGCTTGATGTGCAGGAATCCATGCCATCGCATGTCATACGGCCCTTTGAACATTTAACCGGTCGTGTTGAAGAAAGGAAAATACAGGCCATGCTTCAGGAAAATCAAAACGTAACCGCGCCGGTGTCGGCGCAAGCGGTACCCGTTGGTACCGGAGCCTCTGAGGAACCCCTGGCACCCGAATGTACCATTGAGCAATTTGCGGCCATTGATTTGCGCGTGGCCCGGGTGATTCATGCCGAATCAATTGAAGCCACCGATAAACTTATGAAAGTTGAACTTGATGCCGGACCGTTGGGCAAACGCACCGTTCTGGCCGGCATCAAAAAAGCCTGTACCCCCGAAGAGCTTACCGGACGTCTGGTTATTTTCTGCGCTAATCTGGCTCCGAGAAAAATGAAATTCGGTACCAGCGAAGGAATGATTCTCGCCAGCGGCCCCGGCGGCAAAGACGTGTTCCTGCTTTCCGTGGACGCGCGGGCCACGCCGGGCCAGCGGGTACACTGAAAATGTTTCCTGTTTCTGAATATTATTCCCCCGATTGCCGACAACAACATATAATCCCTGTAAAGGGACGGGCGGAATAGCACTGGGCGCCGCGGATAATTGTCCGGGCGTGGATGGTGTTGAGGTTATTTAACCGGCGGAGCTAGCGTGGCGGTTGCATGTGCGATTGTTGGACTTGATCCGATCCAAAAAGATTGGATTCAGGCCTTGAAACAGGCCAACGACACGGATTGGTTTAAGATCGCCGTGGTCGGTGAGCGCAATTTATCTCTGGCCCGGGAAATCGGGCAGCTATTTGATGTCCCTTTTTACGCTGATCTTCGCCGCATGTTGTTGGAGTCCCACACCCAGATGGTGCTGCTGGATCGTCCCGCCGATATGCCCCTGGATTTTATTGAAGCCTGCGTGCAACAGAATATCGCCATATTCTGCCTCGGTCCGCCGGTGCAGACGCTGGAAGAGGCGCATCGGCTTAGCCTGCGTCTGAATCCCAAAACCCACCTCCTGTATATGTCGCCGCAATTTTCCGCCTCCTGGGGTTTTGCGCAGGCCCAGCAAACGGACAATGCCTTTCGCGGCGTGCAATTTCTAAGCGGCAACTGGTCCGCGGCCAATCATGCTGTCGCCCGCGCGCGGGACATTGAGCATGGGGCGGTGCGGTCGCTGTCGGTTCTCGCATGGGATGCATTCCGAACCGCCATTGAAATCGTGGGTTTACCTGCTGCTTTATATGCGTCCATTGACGGTACCTGCGGACAACAGGACCGCTTTATTGATGTCACCGGAAATCTTGGCGTGGTAATGAAAACTCTGGAAGGAGCCACCGTAACGCTTCAGCTTTCAGATCAGGAGGGATCATTGAAACGCGAAATGACCGTGGCTAATCGCGATGGGCGGGTGACACTTTCCGAGTTCAGTTACCGCTGGACTTCGGCCAGGGACAATCTGGCGGATGAAGATTGCGCCCCCCCGCTTTCCGCGGTAGCGCAGGCTTTGACGGAACTGGAAAATTTTTGCCGCCAGATTACCGCCGCTCCATCCCCGCACCGCGGATGGACGCATCTTCTGCCCGAAACCGCGGCCATGATGACCGCCATGATTGTCTCCCACCGCACCGGCATGGCCGAATCGCCACAACACTTCCACCGCCTCAATCGATAAATAATTCCCACCCCCGCCGCTTATCAGCCGGGCCTCCGGAGACGCGAACAACTTTTGGGCCCAATCATGGATACTCCGGTGCCAAAGTGCGAAGGTAGGGCTAAAAGCGGGCCGGATGCTGGTTGTCTCCCGCAGGTACATGCGGCAACGAAGCGTGCCGCTCCGCCAAAGACGATGATTGGACTACGTGTCGGCGGCACCAGGATGAAGTCGCGGTTTTCTTCAACACGGCCCGACAATGCGGTGATGTGTAACCACCGAAATCCGTGCCGTCACTCTCTTGGAAATAGCAGATGCCCAATTGCGTAAAGCAGCACATGCACGGGCGCACGGTAGTGGATAATCCACACTTTGTTCATATTCGTGAATACTTTTTTGAAATTTATGATTGCTCAAGTTTTTGATAACAAAGCCCGATAAAATCTGGTGTGTGGTAGACTGCGTACTGAGGCCTGCGCAACAATTAGAGCGGACCAACGACTGAATTTTCATTTTATGCCTGACGCATGGGATTGAATCTAAAGCGATAGTTTTTTGATCCCGGCGTGGTGCATATTTTATTATGGCTGCTCGGTTCGTATCCAGAGTGTGAAAGTACGCAGATGATTGACAACAGCAAAACAGATGAGTTCGAACTGACCGGCAAAATAGCCAATCTGAAAACTTCTGATTGGCGCGATATATGTGAGGGAAAGACTTTCTGCACATGGTTGCTGGCTGGATTCCTATTTGCAGTGCCCTTCTTTTTGTGGCTATTGCTCTTCAAAGAAGCCAATGCTCCAATGTCCCAACTGGATCTCGGGGTTAAAGCCGCGGTAGTCACGCTGACGCTGCTGATTGCAATGGTAAGCTGGGAAGCCTTGCGCCTTGAACAGTTTCCGCGGCGCGTGGCCGTGGCCTTGTTCTTCGTTGCGGGCGGTCTGTTATTAGCAGCCCAACTGACGTATCAGGGCAACTGGCAAACCCAATCCCCGCCCCCCCACCATCATCTGACCACCCAGTTGGGTTATGCGGCACAGCTTTTGCTCGCGGCTGCCATTATGTTGAAAGCGAAGCAATCAAAAGGCCCCACCAGCTTTCGCGTGCCTCGATCCAGTATGGTGCTGTGGATCTTTGGAATTCCCCTGGCGGTGGCGGCACTGTATATCACCGGTCAGATACAGACATGGACCACGCAGTGGATTCAATGGCAACGCGCGGGTCCGGTGATAGTTTCGCTTGTGGTGCTGGCACTTTACAGCGGGGCAATTGTCATTGCATGGCGGGGCCGGCGCAGTAATTCAGGGGTTCATGCGGCAGAATATATCATGGCAGTTCTGCTGTTATTGGTGGCGGAAACAGTGCGGTTTGCCGCACTTATCAGCCCCCTGGACACGGTCTTGCTGGCACAATTCTATCAACTGGCCGGATTCGCATGGTTTTTGCGCGACGTGTTTATGGTGGGGTTTCGCGAGCCGCACCAGCGGCTGATACAAAGTGAGGCCCAATTCCGAACTCTTTTTGAGAAAAGCGGTGAGGTTACGCTGCTGCTTGATACGGCTACCGGAAGAATCTTGGATTGCAATGAGGCAGCCATTGAGTTTTATGGATATTCCGCCGAAAAAATCAAAAGCCTTCACATCTGGGATATCAATACGCTGCCGCAGGCAATTGTGCGGCGGCGTCTGGATGCAGTACCCTCCGGAAGCAAAGTACATTATGTGTTCAAGCATCGGTTGAGTAATGGGGAAATTCGGGACGTGGAGGTGTATTCGGTGGCGCTAAATCTGGGCGGGCGGAACGTGATTTACGATGTTATTCGAGATGACACCGAGCGCAAGAAAGCCCTGGGAGATCTGCTGCTTTTTCGCCAAGCGATTGAAGCGTCCGCCAATGGAATCCTTATTACCGACGCACTATCATCAGATACGCCCATCATTTATACCAATCCAGCTTTTGAAAAGATCACCGGCTACACGCTGAACGAAGTTCGCGGTAAGAATCCACGCCTGTTGCAAGGTCCGTCGCACGATAATATCGATCGAGACGAAATCCGCGCGGCCATCAAGGCCCAACGGCCAGTTCAAGCCATCCTGAAAAACTACCGGAAGGATGGCACGCCCTATTGGTGTGAGGTCAATATTTCCCCCGTGCGGGATCAGCATGGCGTTGTTACGCAGTGGGTGGGCATTCAAAGTGATATTACCGCGCGGCGCGCAGCGGAAGAGAAACTCGAATATCTGGCCTTTTATGATCCACTGACCGGCATCGCCAATCGCCGACTGTTATTAGATCGGATCCAGCAGGCCACGGTAATGGCCAAACGCAACGGAACTTACGGTGCTCTGGTATTTCTGGATATTGACCACTTTAAACAGATTAACGATGTGCAAGGCCATGAACTCGGCGATGCGATGCTGATACAGGTTGTGGATCGCATGCGTAAGATATTGCGGCAGGCCGATACCGTAGGTCGGATTGGCGGCGACGAATTTGTCCTTCTACTACCAAATCTTTCCACCAACCGCGAGCGCACCGCCTGCGAAATTGAGATCGTTTTGAATCGCATCAGCCAGTCATTATCCGAACCGGTCAAAATTGGCCCGTCGGAATATTCCATAACCGCCAGCAAAGGCGTTACGCTTTTCCCCCAGGACCAGGTTACACCAGACGAACTGATCGCGCAAGCGGATATTGCCATGTACCGGGCCAAGGAAAGCGGACGCGATACCACATGTTATTTTGAGCCAGCCATGCAGGAAGGGATCAAGGAGCGAGCCGCATTGAGTCAGGATTTGCGGGAAGCGTTAACACACGGTGATTTTCGTGTATTTCTCCAGCCCCAGGTCGACCAGAACGGGAAAATCATCGGAGCCGAGGCTCTTATTCGCTGGCAGCACCAGCAGGGCGGTCTGATTGCGCCGATTAAGTTCATTCCCGTCGCGGAAGATACCGGTCTTATTGTGCCCATGGGTGAATTTATGCTGCGTGAAGCCTGTAGCATCCTGCGCCAACTTGAACGCGCGGGGGTCCTATTTCGGATATCGGTGAATGTCAGCTTACGGCAATTCAGGATGGTTAATTTTGCAGAGCGAACAATTGCAATAGTGAAGACATCCGAAATAAACCCGACGAACCTGACCCTGGAAATTACGGAATCAGTTTTGCTGCACGATACCAAAGTTGCCGTCGAAAAGATGCAAAAAATTAACCAGTTTGGCATTGGCTTTTCAATTGATGACTTTGGCACGGGGTATTCGTCGCTGGGATACCTTCAACACCTGCCGCTGAAGGAACTGAAAATTGACCGTTCTTTTATTCGCGATGTGGTTACGAACCCCAATGATGGTGCGCTGGTGGAGGCCATTTTAGCCATAGCACGCCACCATCAGTTGCGTATCGTGGCGGAGGGCATCGAGACGCCGGAACAATTTGACTATTTGAAAAGCCGGGCCTGTCCGCTTTACCAGGGGTATTTATTCGCGCGGCCGGTGCCCGCGCAGGAACTACTCGACAAGTTGCTCGCTGCATCTCCTGCGCCCGTCACGCCAGGGCGGTAAAATGAAGCCGGTGGCCTGGCACAGAGCACTGATGATCCACCATCCGCCACCGCGAGCGTTGCGGCAACGGACCAGAGGCGTAACATATTGTGGCGTCCAACGGCGTATGGAAAATCGGTCAATACCATTGGGGGGGCATTATCTCAGGAGTTACTATCAAATTTTGGAGCGGAAAAACAAAGGGGCGTGGTCTCAACGGTGTTGTGAATGTTCCTTCGTGAAACATCGCTGACGTTTTATGATTTTCCGGCCAAACACTGGGCGCACATTCGTACGTCCAATCCAATTGACAGCATTTTCTCGACGGTAAGACGGCGGCATAATAAGACACGAAACAACGCCAGTCGCCCGGCCTTTCTGGCTATGGTTTACAGGCTCGGCCAGAGCGCCCAGCGAAACTTCCAACGACTCAAGGGAGCTGAGACGATGAAGGATGCGGTCATCGGAATTATCTACGAGGGCGGGATCAGACATTCAGCCGCCTGAAAATCTTCTGTCCACAACATTTGACAGTAGCTCGCCACCATGCCCGCCGTTGCCATACCCGGCACCGGATGACGGGGCGCCGATCGTCGGATGATTGCCGCTGCAATCGACGAACAACGAGCGACGTCCAACGAACAACAATGGATTTTGAACTGCCAAGATGTTCTCTGGGTTGTAAAGCGAGTTTTTTTCAAATTGTTCAATTGCGAATTCATCTGGTTTTCTCCATTCTAAAGTTAGTCATACGATCTGGGCCGTGGCGTTTCCGGTTGCCGGCGCGGGGGTCATCATGGCCAGCACCCACGAACCATGTTGCAACATACTCTGCATGTGCGTGGCTTCATCATAGGGCGTGTTGGTCTGGATCATTCGCCAGATGATTTTTAACCAACGTTGCCCCAGGCACCGAAGCGCCTGCGCGTGGCCCTTTCCCTGTTGCCGCTTGGCCAGGTAATACATCTCGGCCCAGGCGCATTTCCGGCGGCTGGCGTTGGCCCATAAATGAACGGTCGTTCGCAAGGTGGTGTTGCAACTCCGACGCAGGCT
>JAJYGE010000311.1 GCA_021785155.1 Planctomycetota bacterium | reverse complement strand
GGTTGATCCGAAGCATTTTTCACCGCGCAGTTTTGTGGATGTGAACGCCGGCCCGGGTGGGTTCGTATTGATTCCTCCCAACAGTTTTGCCCTGTGTGAAACAGTGGAATATTTTGAGATTCCGCGCGATATCCTCGCGATATGCGTGGGTAAAAGCACCTATGCCCGCTGCGGTATTATTGTCAATGTCACGCCATTGGAGCCGGAGTGGAAAGGGCGCGTTACCATTGAAATTTCCAATACCACGCCCTTGCCGGCAAAAATTTATGCCAATGAGGGTATCGCCCAGATAATTTTTTTGCGTGGTGAACAAGTTTGCTCAATCAGTTACGCGGATAAACGGGGGAAATATCAGGATCAACCCGGGCTGACATTGCCTAAAGTTGATTAACTGATCGGTTACAAACGTTGCCGCCGGCCACGGAAAGCCGGGGGCTTTTATGCAGTGGCCGGCGACGCCGCAGGATGGGACGTCGCCGGCAAATTTAAGGCACGGAAGCAGCGGCTTGGAGTGGCCATGCCGCGCAGAACATTCTGGTTTCCCGCGGCCCGGTGTCGCGGAACGACTTTAAACGGAGTTAAGGCTATGAAAATTAATCGTCGGTTTACCAAATCAGGGGTAGATGTTTACTCGACCATCAGGTTCAGCAGACGTACGAGCAAAATTTCCAATGTGGACGGCTCGGTGGTCTTTGAAATGAAGGACGCGGAAATTCCGACCGAATGGTCGCAATTGGCCACCGACATCATGGTCAGTAAATATTTTCGTAAAGCCGGTATTCCGCAGACCGATGCCCAGGGCAAGCCCGTGTTGGATGCCAACGGCAAGGTGAAAACCGGTCCGGAGACCTCCGTGAAGCAAGTGGTACATCGCCTCGCCGGTTGCTGGACGCATTGGGGACAGGAATATGGCTATTTTGATTCCAAGCAGGATGGTCAGGCATTTTATGATGAACTCGCCCACATGCTCCTGACGCAAAAGGCCGCGCCGAATTCTCCGCAATGGTTTAACACGGGCCTGCATTATGCCTATGGTCTTACCGGCCCGTCCCAAGGGCATTGGTATGTCAATCCCAAGACGCACCAATTGGAACAATCCACCGATGCTTATACGCATCCACAACCGCACGCCTGCTTTATTCAGAGTGTCAGTGATGATCTGGTTAATGATGGCGGCATCATGGATTTGTGGGTACGCGAAGCGCGGCTCTTCAAGTATGGCTCGGGCACCGGCAGTAATTTTTCCAAACTCCGCGGCGAAAATGAATCCCTTTCCGGTGGTGGAAAATCCTCCGGTCTCATGAGCTTCCTGCGTATTGGCGACCGGGCGGCGGGAGCCATTAAATCCGGTGGCACCACGCGACGGGCGGCAAAAATGGTGTGCCTGGATCTGGATCATCCGGATATTGAAGAATTTGTGAATTGGAAGGTCCGCGAAGAAATCAAAGTTGCCGCGATGGTAGAGGGACTTAAACACCTGCCCAAAGAACAGCAGGAATTAGCGAAAAATTTGAAACTCAAACTGGATTATGATTTTAACGGTGAGGCCTATTCCACCGTTTCCGGGCAGAATTCCAATAATTCCGTTCGCGTATCAAATAAATTCATTGATGCCGTGGAGAAAGATGGCGATTGGCAACTCATTCGTCGCACCGATGGAAAAACCCACAAGACGCTGAAAGCCCGCAAACTTTGGCAGGAAGTGGCCTTCGCGGCGTGGCGGTGCGCGGATCCCGGTGTGCAATATGATGACACCATCAACCAATGGCACACCTGTCCGCAAAGTGGTCGCATCAATGCCAGCAACCCGTGCAGCGAATATATGTTTCTGGACAACACCGCCTGCAATCTGGCATCGATTAACCTCATGAAGTTCTTTGATGCCGCTTCCGGTAAATTTGACATTGAAGGCTTCCAACATGCCTGCCGACTCTGGACGATTGTACTGGAAATTTCAGTGCTCATGGCGGCTTATCCCAGCCGGGAAATCGCCCGCTTGAGCTATGAATACCGTACGCTGGGTCTCGGTTACGCCAACATCGGCACGATGTTGATGGTCGCCGGCATTGCGTATGACAGTCCCGCCGCCAGAGCCGTTTGCGGTGCCATCACGGCTCTCATGACCGCTGAGTCTTATGCTATTTCCGCGGAAATGGCCCGCGAACACGGGGCGTTCCCAGGTTTTCATCCCAATAGAGAAGACATGCTGCGGGTCATGCGCAACCATCGCGCCGCCGCCTATGCTTCAGGCCAATATGACGGACTTTCGGTGAAACCGGTGGAAATCGATGCGGCACAATTTGGCACGCATCCAACGCTTGACCCCAACTTGCTGCACGCGTGTCGTGAGGCGTGGGATCGGGCGGTTGCACTCGGTGAAAAACATGGTTATCGCAATGCCCAAACCACCGTCATTGCTCCCACCGGCACCATCGGTTTGCTGATGGATTGTGACACCACCGGGGTCGAACCTGATTTTGCGCTGGTAAAATTCAAGAAACTCGCCGGCGGCGGTTACTTCAAAATCGCCAATCAATCCCTTGAGCCGGCATTGCGGAATATGGGCTATTCACCGGATCAGATTAAAGACATGTTAACGTATGTAATGGGCACATTGAGCTTGCAAAGTTCCCCGCACATTCATATTGACTCCCTTAAGGCGAAGGGCTTCACGGATGAAGAACTGGCAAAAATAGAGGCATGCCTGCCTTCTGTTTTCGAGCTGGCCTTCGCCTTTTCTCCCTGGACTCTCGGCGAGGCGACATTAACCCGCCTTGGCTTTACCACCCAACAATGGCAGCAACCGAATTTTAATCTGCTGCGGTCTCTGGGCTTTACCAAACGGCAGATTCGTGACGCCAGCGATGTGATTTGCGGTTCACAGACCATTGAAGGCGCTCCACACATCAAGCCGGAACATCTGTCGGTCTTTGATTGCGCTAATCGCTGTGGCCGCAAGGGTAAACGCTTTATTCATCACATGGGCCACATCCGCATGATGGCCGCCGCCCAGCCATTTATCAGCGGTGCCATCAGCAAAACCATCAACCTTCCCAATGAAGTGGGTATTGGTGATATTGAAGAAGCGTATCGTGAAAGCTGGCAGCTTAGCCTCAAGGCGGTGGCGTTGTACCGTGATGGTTCCAAGTTAAGTCAGCCGCTGAATTCCACTTCGGATGATGATGCCTCCGATGATGCGGATATTGACGCACTGAAGGTTGAAGCGTCGGCCGCCTGCACCACCTGCGGAGATCCCAGCCCGGCCTTATTGGGGAATGGAACCGTTCCCGTCGGCACTTTGGAAACCGGCTCCCTCGGTGGATCTAAAGTTGTTGAACGCATTGTCGAAAAAGTTGTGCATCGTCCGTTGCGCCGGCGTCTGCCGGATACGCGCAACAGCATCACCCATAAATTTGACATCGCCGGGCATGAAGGCTATCTGACCTGCGGTTTGTTTGATGATAACAGCCCGGGTGAGGTATTCATTACGATGGCCAAACAAGGCAGTACGGTGGGGGGATTGATGGATACAATCGCCACGCTGGTATCTTTGAACTTGCAATATGGCGTGCCGCTGGAGGCCATCGTCCGCAAGTTTGAACACATGCGGTTTGAGCCTGCGGGTATGACCACCAATGCGGATATTCCTATTGCCAAAAGTCCCATTGATTATCTGGTGCGCTGGCTGGGTATGCAGTTTATTGCGGGATATCGTGATGCCAATTCTCCGCGGCGACAGCCCGCTAACGTCGCACCAGCACCTGAGCCGGTTGTTGCGACTGCCCCGACGGTGGCCAAAATCGCTGGTAACGGTAACGGTAACGGAAAAGGCAATGGCCACCATAATCGTCTGGAAGACGGACCGGCGGATCTTGCCGCTGCATCAGAATTGCCAGCCGTCGCCAGTCGGGACTCGGCTATGGCCCGTCCCGCACTGACGCGAATGGCAACAGAAAAGCCCTCTTCCGCCAGTGCTCTTTCGCAGCAGATGGCAACGTTGCTGGGGGATGCTCCGGTGTGCAAGTGTGGCAGCATCACCGTTCGCAACGGCAGTTGCTACAAATGTCTTAACTGCGGTGATTCCCTGGGTTGCTCGTAAACATCGCCGGGAAGGATTTGGTGGCCCATGGGCGTGAAAAGGAAAGACGCGGACTGGAAGTTCTGGCGCATTGAAAATAAAAAAATTTTCATTTATCGCCCGGTCATTACCTTCTGGCTGAAGTTTCGTGTCGGTATGTCGGTGCTTGTGGCGATGGTAACCGCCGCCTTTGCCATGCTGCTGATTTTCAGACCGATGTGGTTTCATCTTGCGGATCCGCACGCAGCCTATATCATCGGCCCGATCATGCTGCTGGCCGGTGTGATTCAGATGCTTCTGATGCTCAACAGTTCTCTCGGATGTATGGCGGTGGTGCAAAATGACTGCATCAACGTGCGCGGCCGACGATATTTCTGGAAACAGATTCGGGGCATTTCCGTAGACGCCAGTTCTTTTGGCCCGAAAGGTCAACCTGCGCTGAAACTGCATGTCGCCACACGCAAGAGCGAAAAACTCGTCACCATCATCCCCGAAGGCTTGGCGGGCGAGCAGGAACTTGATCAACTCGCCCGGCACATACAAAAACTTATCCAACAACTCGCTGACAAACGCGCGGCCAAGCCGCCAGCCGCCGCAGGCAACTGATCGGACGCGGACGGGGAGGCGCGTGGGAGAATTTGTGGGCACGGGCCTACGGATGGCGGGGAATATGGTATTGATCCATTTGCGCGGTGCCAGGAAATGAAATCCCACCGCCGCTGGTGTGCCTTCGGGCGGGCGGCCTTACATAAGAAATACCGCCGCCGCCACCACACTGTTCCAGAGGCCATTTTTGTCGCCCTCGGCGGTCTGTACGATATTGCGGGTGCGAACAATGTTGCCGCTCATGCGGTAAATTTCTTTGCGTTCGTCATAGTTATATTGTGGGTCAAATTCAATACCCAGCGTTGTGGCCAGCATCGTGGCTGCCATATCCTCCACATAATCACCGATTTTTTCCTCGGTCATGCCGAAACCATGATGCTCGCTGATATAGCCGTATTGATCGCGTATGGGTAGTGCCACGCCGATGCCGGCGCACAAAAGACGATTGGGTTCATCGGAACTTGATTCACTGATGACGCCGAAAGCCACCTGTCCGGGCGATAATTCACGGATGCCCTCGGTGACGGAGATAATCTTACAGCGCGCCGGGAATATGCCAGACACTTGTACAAGATTATACTTCTCTATTCCTGCATGTCTAAAAGCCAATTCCAGCGACTGCGCCTTGTAACGGTGTCGGCCCACGCCTTTGGTGAAAAACACCTTGGCGGGAATTGGAGTCGTCCATGGATGCGCCATTAAAAAATCTCCAAAAACTCACAACTCATAGCATACCCGCCGAAGCCTTTGGAAGCATCCCGCCCGCGGCTAAACAGGTCGTGGGGTGGGCGTTGCTCAAAATAAAAAAATGGAAGAATTCCGGAAATCAGTTGCATCATTGAAAAAAAAGGCTTATTTTATTGCTTAATCGTATTGCAGGGACGGATGATAATTCCGGCGGTGGAACTCCGGCCGTATCCTGCAAACACCTGTCCGCCATAGCAAGGAGAATGAATATGGCCAAGTCTCTCACCAAGTCCCAGACCGCCGCGAAGCTCGCGGAAATGGTCGCCAAGGAAACCGGCTCCGATATGAGCAAGAAGCAGGCGGTCGCAGCGCTCGACTGCATGGCTCAACTTGCTTACAAGGAAGCCAAGAACAAATTCACCATCCCCGGCTTGGGTAAGCTGGTTCTGGTGAACACCAAGAAGCGCATGGGGCGCAATCCCCAGACCGGCGAGCCTATTGAAATTCCGGCCCGCCGCAAGGTCAAATTCCGCGTGGCCAAAGCCGCCAAGGATGCGATCCTCGGCGGAAAATAAGCCCCGTTGGTGGCTGGCATGGCCGGGTTAACTCCTGTGCCCTGTAGCTGCCAAAGCTTATTGCCTTGTGGATCCTCATGGATTCTCACGATTCAAAACAGAACTCCTGATCGCTTTTACCGGCGGCGGGGGTTTTGTTTTTGTATTTTTCAACTTATTGCCATGGCCTTGATTTTGATGTCATGCCGCCACTGCTATTATTTGTGAATCCCGGGGCGTTTGGACATGACCCAATTCCGCAAGAGTTCGCGCTGCTGAGCCGACATGTTGCCGACATCCGCGGCACCGGGCTTATCCTTTGACCCGTGCTGTTGTACGGACTTGGCAAGTACCTCCGCTGGCGTGGCCGGTTTAGGAGTCACAACTATTGCCGCCGCCGTGGCCGAATCGGTCGCAAATCGCCGCGCCGGTTTGTTTTCCACCACGGCGTCCGTCGTGGGTAAGGCTACCGGCCATTGGAATACGACGCGATAAAGTCGCTTTCCGGGGGGAACTTCGGGATAGTTCCGTTTGAGTTCCGCCAGCAGTTCCTCCAGGGTGTCAAAGCCATCATCGCGGGCATCATTGAGTGTCAGCGATTGATAACCCGCCAACTCCTCCACGCGTAAAATCTTCATTTTGCCCAGGCCCGGCGTGAAGCTGATCTGCCCTGCATACACAATAGGCCGCGTCCAATAACGGATGGTCTGTCGTTTCTTCCCCGCTCGTACCAGGTCAACAAGATGTTTTTTTAACAGCAGCATAAGTCTCAATTCATTTCATATCCGGTGCTTACAGGTCACCTGGAACTGCCATCCGCATAATATGAATGTCCAACTGCACCAGGTCATGGGCGGCCACCTCGCCGCGGATGCCGCGCATCGGAATCAGGCTGGTCGGGCGTGGCAATATTTCCGGGCACGCGTGGCGGCGGCCGAAGAGCAGAGAACAGTAGAGAGGCGAGCAGTAGAGTCCCGGCGCGCCGGGACTGTCGCAAGATGAGGCACTCCTGCGGTCCAGTGCTCTGCCGCGCCTAAATATTAGGATTGATTGGCCGCAAACGCCCCAGCGGCAAGGAGCCAGCGGCGAAAACCGGGTCCATAGAGACCCATTGAGCCGATGCGACGCCGCAGATGAGGCGTTTGCGGCCAACCCT
>JAJYGE010000046.1 GCA_021785155.1 Planctomycetota bacterium | reverse complement strand
CACATAGCTCGTCCACATCCAGTGATTCACCCGCAAAACAGCCAATAATTCGCTTTTGAGGGGCGGTTAATTCGGTCGGTGTGCGGGGTTCTAATTCCGGCTTGGCATCCGTCGGAGTATCCATCTCAGTGTTCCGCATCGCTGGGCCGGGCTGTCTGCGACCAAAGCGCGGCATAGCCTCGGCCGGAAGTCCGGTATCTTCCCCTTCCGCGGGATGAATCAAATCCGTTTGTCCTAAGCCGCGCAGAATATCATCCGCGGATTCAACCAGTGCGGCAGCTCCCGTTTTAATAAGGTGGTGCGTGCCACTGCTGGCTACCGAATCCACACGCCCCGGCAATGCGAATACTTCTCGGGCGTAATCATCGGCGGCCAGACGGGCGGTGATCAGCGAACCGCTTCGCAAATTGGCTTCCACAACCAGGATGCCCAATGACATTCCGGTGATGATGCGGTTGCGCGGCGGGAAATGTTCCGGCAGGGGTGGTTCGTCCGGTGCTAATTCACTGATGACCGCACCGCGATCTTCGCGCACAATTCGATCATAAAGATCAGCATTTTCCTGCGGATAACAATGTCCCAGTCCGCAGCCCTGTACCACAATGGTTCGCCCGCCGGCGCGTAATGCCCCGGTATGCGATGCGGTATCGATTCCCCGCGCGCCGCCGCTGACGATGGTTAATCCGGCCGTGGCCAGGGCGGCGGCCAATTTAACCGCTTGCTCGCGGCCATACAGTGTACAGCGACGTGATCCGACGATTCCCAATGCCAGCATATCTTCACGAAGAATTCGTCCGCGGATGTAAAGCACGATCGGTGGATCAGGAATGCGGGTCAGACCGGGGGGCCATTCCGTATGATCAGGGCAAATAATACGGATGTTGCGTTGATTGCAATCAGAGATAATCTCGGCGGCGTTGATTTGTTCCCGGCTACGGGAAATCGCCGCCGCACGGTTTTGGCCGATACCCTCCACTTGTGCCAACTGGTGGCTGGGAGCGGTCAGGATGTTTTCCGGTGTCAGCATGGCATCAAGCAATCGGCGCAGCAATACCGGGCCGATTCCCGCACAATGAGAAAGCGTGATCCATGCGGCCACGCGTTGTGGCGATGGTTCTGTGAAGGTGGATGCGGATTCAGATAAACTCATGTAGCGGACGCTCCATGTTCCTGAATGTATTCAATGGCCTCAATGATCTGAGTTTTAGGAATATCTGCCGCAATACGGGCCTGCCCGATGTGTTGCGATGGCAGAATCAGACGCATGCGACCGGAAATTATTTTTTTATCACTTCCCATTGCCTTGAAGACCGCAGCCGGATCGGCAATGGCAATTCGCACGGGCAGGCCAATGCGTTTAAGCAAAGATTCCACCGCCAACGCGGATGCCCGCGGGTATTCTCCGCGCTGCACCGCCAGTTGACATGCCGCTACCACGCCCAGCGCTACGGCCTGGCCATGCGACAAATTGGCATATCCGCCCAGTGTTTCCAAGGCGTGGCCGAATGTGTGGCCGAGATTCAGCAGCGCCCTTTCCCCGCGTTCAAACGGATCCGCCATAACCACCGCAGCCTTAATTTTTACATTCCAGGCCACCAGCTCCGCCAGCATGTCTGAATCACACGCGAGAATCGCGGGTAAATGGCGATCAATAAAATCCAGGAGTTTGGCATCTTTGATAACGGCATGTTTCACACATTCGGCCAGACCACACTGCATTTCCAATGCCGGCAGCGTTTTGAACGTTGTCACATCGGTAAACACCCCGGCGGGTTGGTGAAATGCCCCGATGAGATTTTTTCCCATTGCATGGTCCACACCCACTTTTCCACCGACGCTGGCATCCACCGCCGCCAGCAGCGTCGTGGGCACTTGAATAAATGGCACACCACGCAACAATGTGGCGCTTACAAAACCAGCCAGATCCCCCGTTATGCCGCCGCCCAGGGCGATCACCGGGCTGGAACGTTCCAGACGCGCCGACAGCAGCGTGTCGTAAGCGGCTGTTACCGTGCGCATCGTTTTATTACCTTCGCCGGCGGGAAATACAAAGCTGCAAACGCGATAGTTGGCGGACTCCAGCGACGCCCTGGCCATGGCCAGATAATGCGTTGCGACGCGATCATCGGTAATCAACGCGCACGATGGTGACGGGGCGTGTTCTTTCACGCGCGGGCCCAGTTCCGATAATAGACCGGCTCCCACATGTACGCTGTAAGCTATGGCGGCGGTTGAGGGAAGTTGTAAAAGTATCTCTGACATCATGGGGATTTTAGCGGAAAGTGTTCATTTCTGCCTGTCGCCGTCACAATCTCTGAAAAATATTTCCATCCCACGGGCCTTTTTCAACCGCACTGAATCTCAACTCATCTCTATTGTAAATTGTGCTGATGGCTTCCCGGATATTGTGCCGTCGAAAATACCCCGTTTTTTCGCACCCCGCTGGAATCCCGTCTCCCAAAACGTCAATAACGCATATTCGCTGCCACGATTGCCGCCATGGCGCTAAGCGCGGACAATGCCCAGAGCACGCTCGTTAACGCAAACGCATCGTCTCCGGTCATTGGATGCCAGATGGTTTGGGACGAACTATTAACGGTTATTACCGTGGCGTTGGGCCAGGGGCACTGCTCAATTCGCCCGGTGGCGGGAAAATAGTGATTAGGCAACTGCGGCGCACGGATATCTCCAACAAAGTCTTCGCGCCGCTGATTTCCCTGACCGGTATGCTGCCACACGGTGGCCGAAAATGTGCCAATACGCTTCGGCAGCCGGGCGCAATACTGGCCAGGGGCAATTTGCGACATCGGAATTACCAGTGTTTTCCCATGCGGTTGAATAACCGTAAGCCGCAATTGCCGTCCATTGAGATACGTTTCATTCGTAACAGCTTGCGCCTGAATGTGCCAACGGGTGTTTCCGTGATCGGCTGTGACATAAAAATTGTGATTACCTTGCGGCATTTTAATCATGTTGAGTATATCGCTGTGCAGTATGCCCGCCGTCTCTCCACCGTCGGCAAATGCGATTGCCCCAACACGGCCCAGGCCGCGCCGCCATATTGCCGCCAGGGGATATCGGGTGCTTTGGGCCAAAAGAGTGGCTCCGTGCTTGACATAGACCCGATCCCATCGGTCGGTCTGGCCGCGCAGACGCAAGGGAATGCTGAACCATGAAATATGGGTGGTTTCCGGATTCCCATCGACCTGCCGGGCCACGGTCGCACGTAAAAGAGGCCCCCATTGACTGAAGTGGTGCATGGAAATTCGCAAAGCCTGGGTCTGGGCAATCAATTGCTTTGTCGCCCGGCTGCTATGGCCGGGGGCAATGACCGCAAATCGAACCGCGTTTTTAATTAACATGCTTTTCCAGGCCGGCACATTCAAATGCGGGATTCGGCCATCTGTGATCATGATCAGCACAGCCTTTCTGGTTAACAGGCTTGGTAAAACGGGTAATGCTGAATTCGGTCGGGTAGGGCCGTTGGGAACAATCTTCGCCAGCAGCCGCGGAAGTACCCGACGAACCGCTTTCGCGTTGCCATCCACCAATAGACGGGTACGACCGGAAAACAATAAAACGGTGATACGATCCTCCGGCTTGAGCAATTGCGCCGCGGAGCAAACCGCATGGGCCGCCAGTGCAAATCGCGTCACGCCGGATGCGGTGGAATTGCCCAGAGAACCGCTGACGTCCATCAGAAACATAATGTGCTGCGGCTTGGGCTTGGGTGGCACGCAGGATAATGGAGAAAGTTGTTCCAGTACGGATGCAGCGCCGGTAGTACCATTCGGCCACGCATATCCGCCTGGGCCAAACGCATGTTGCGTTCCGGTGATCAGCAGGCCGCCATCGGTTTTGGTGACATAATCTGTGATTATTTTTTCCGCTCTGGAGGATAAATCCTGAATTGGAATGTTATCTAAAACCACGGCTCGATAATGGGCCGGAAAACTTAGTGAAACTGGGAATTGCGCTGGCGGCAATTCTTTGGCGATCCACCCTGGAACAGTGTTGTTATCTGTGGTGGTATGGCGCGTGAGAATCAACACGCGCGGCCGGCCGGGCGTGGGGATCAGAATGCTGGCCTGATTATCGCCGGGCCATGGGTCGTGCGAGTGAAGGGCAACAGTAATGGTTCGATCGGCTGCCATGACGCGGTGAATCAATGGTGGCAATATCACCATTTTCACCCCGGCATGAAAAAACCGCAGCGGCGTTTGGTTCAGCACGTGCGAACCGGTATGCACGATCAGCGTGGCAATGGCCGGGCCGGTTGAGCGCAGGGTCACTTGCAGTTGTGGTGGGGCGGTTATCGGAGGATGGCCTGCGGGTTGTGCGGTGATTCTTTGGCTGTAGGTCCAATTCAGGTTTGTGATGCCGACATCCGTTTGGGTGGGCGGAATGACAGTGACGGCCACTGAAGTCTCCGGCAATGCCGTGGCCCCCGGCCATTGCCAGCGCAAAAGGCCCGTGGTGAATATCCAGCACGGCGTTGACCCTGAGAATTGCAGCAGACGTTTGGTGGAAGCGGGAGAATCAGCAGGTGCCATCAGGCGGAGAGGATGCGTGGGCCGGTCTGCGGGAAGCAGTGATGACGCGACAATGTGCGGTCGGGATGCGAACGTGACCAAAGTGATGTGGACATGGCGCGGTAAATGTGTTTTTAGAAAGCTCCGCAGCCACAGAGGATCATGCCATGGAGCATGAATCGCCGCAGGCGAATCATCGAGGGCCACGATGATTCGTCTTGCCGATGTATGCAGATGAATTGCGGGTTGACTCGCCGCGAGCAGGGCGAATATTGCCGCGAGCATCGGCAGATAAATAGAATAAATCTTCCGAGCTGTGGCGCGCGTGCGGGTCACAAAAAGTGCGAATATGGCACCGATAACAATGATAAGCAGTCCCGGCAGTATGACAGGATGTTGGAATTCCAGCATGATGATATAGTACCACCATTAATTTGAGAGTGCGCATTTCCGGAACCCGTACATCGGCGGCAATGCACTGGACATCTGGACCATGGGCATGCCGGGGACGCATTGAGCCGCACTGCGGCGATAATTCCGATCCGTGCTTCGCTGGTGTTCGGGTTCAAAAGTGTATTTATAAATTTCTAAAAAACATAAGCTGATGATTCAGGATATTGCAATCATGGCTTCCGTGCGGCTGCTATAGCGAGGCATGATGTGTGTCTCTGTCCTTGATTGAGCCAGCATCTTTGTCCGCCCGTGATCCCGGAAACCCCATGAAGATGCGCATGAGTGAAAAAAACGCCCGCATGCGAACCGCCAAATCGGATCCATGCAGTATTCGTAATAGGAGCAAAAGTATCTGTTGATCATGCCGCTCCGGCTTGCGCAAGTGCGGCAATAATCGGCCCGTGCGCTCAATGACCACGTTGGCCCACGTCATGGCCAGCAACCCTTCCGCCCCGCGCGTGGTGCCGTAACCACTTTCTCCGCGGGCGGTAAAAGGAACCTCCGGGTGGGCGGTCGGAGCAATCAGATCATTAATGACAATGCACCCCGCATCAATTCTGCGGGCCAGTGCATTGGCGGGTACAGAATCGCCGAAAATTGAGGCGCTTAAGCGAAAGGGACACGCGTTATAGGCGTTGACCGCTTCCAGCGGATCGGCCACGACATGCACGGATAATACGGGCGCGAATATATCCGCCGACATAATTGGCATGTCAACAGTGGTGTGGAACAGAATCAGCGGCCCCCACAGCTTGTCGCCCGATATTTTTCCTACCATCAGTCGTGCGCCCCGATTCAACGCCTCGCGCAGCATCGGCATTACTTTTGCGGTTGTGGTTTCCGAGATCCCGGAAAGTTTGTAGTCTTCAAACCGGCTTAGCAGCAAATGCTCAAATTTTTCCAGCATGGAGCGGACAATAATCACCCGGCGGGGCGCTATACAGGTCGCGCTGCCATTGAACTCCAGACCAAATTGCAGCAGCGCCACCGCCCGGTATAAATCCGCGCTGGAGAGGATAAACACCGCGTCACATCCTGAAAGTTCCATAATGGCCGGGCGCGGAGGTTTTTCCGCCATGGATTTCATGATTGCTCTTCCGGCCGCAACCGAGCCGGTCACGATCACCTGATCCACACCCTGTGCAATGGCTTCATTAACCACGCCGGTATCTTCAGGCAGCAGGTGAATGAGCGTTGGATCAATACCGCTGATGCGCAGCAGGCTGATCAGTGCCGTCGCGGCGGGTGTGCCATTTTTACCGGGTTTTAGCAGTACGGCGTTGCCGGCCACCAGTGCTTCAAGTACCTGAACACCCGGGAGAAACAAGGGATAATTGGAGGGACCAACAATCAGCACCAGACCATGCGGACGGCGATCCACGCGGATGCGGATACCTGAAAACAGCGGTGATCGGACGCGGCACCGCAAGATGCGTTGTGCTTGCCGCAATAAAAACCTGGCCGCATCGGCTAAGGGAATAATTTCCGCGGAAATGGTTTGGATATTGCTGCGATCCGGCAAATGGGAAAGCGCATGGATAAATCGCGACGGATCAGCCGCGAGGCTCTGCCGGAATTTTGCGACGGCAAAAAGGCGATGTTCAACGGTTTGCCGACTCCACTGAATCTGCGACGCCCGGGCCTGGGCGATGCTCAGTTCAAGTGGTTGCGTGGCGTTGCGGTGTCTGGATGAAGGTTGTTCAACCGGTTCCATAAAAGTCCAATACCCTCACAGCATTACCGAATCAGTATCCAACTCCGTCTGTTTCAGCACCACTATTCTACACCGCTTCATGGTCCTGGCGAAAGCCGGTTGGGCATGGCAAATTTGCCGGAGGCCTGTGACCGATTCTGCAACGCGGCGGCACCGCCAGAATTTAGGAGTTAGGAGTTAGAAGTTAGGAGTTAGGAGTTAGAAGACCTTGCGAATTTCAACTTGCCCAAGATGCCCAAGTTCGGGGGGCAAGGTGCCCAAGTTGAGCAAGTTGATGGGAGCGTTGATTTTAGCGGGTTTGGTTCAAGTTGTCCTAGATGCCCAAGATGTTTTTAGGGGCCCCTACGGGGCCAGCGTTCAGGAGTTAGAAGTTAGGAGTTAGAAGGCAGT
>JAJYGE010000495.1 GCA_021785155.1 Planctomycetota bacterium | reverse complement strand
TCAGTTATGAACAGGCGGTTCGGTTATGAGCAAAACGGTGTGGATGGATGGTCGGCTGGTTCCCATGGAACAGGCGGCGGTGAGTGTCTTTGACCATGGGTTGCTTTATGGGGATGGCGTATTTGAGGGCCTGCGACAATACAATGGACGCGTTTTCCGCATGGCCGATCATCTTAAGCGGCTCTACAACTCGGCCAAAGCCATTCGCCTGGAAATTCCGCTTTCACAGCATGATATGGGTGAAGCGGTGGCCGCCACGCTCCAGGCCAACAAACTTACCGATTCCTATATCCGCCTGCTGGTAACACGCGGAATCGGGGCACTGGGCATATCACCGGCCACATGCAGCAAACCTTCTATTTTTATCATTGCCGATTCCATCAAAATGTACTCCGAGGAAACCTACCGCAACGGCATGGCCATTATTACCGCCAGTACCCCGCGCATCGCCGCCGCCGCGTTATCACCTAAAATTAAAAGCCTGAATTATCTCAATAACATCATGGCCAAATGGGAAGCCATTGACGCCGGTGTGCCCGAGGCGGTCATGCTCAATCCGATGGGATTTATCTGCGAATGCACCGCGGATAATATTTTTATTGTCCGGGACGGCCACTTGCTGACACCCGCGGAAGAAAGCGGCATACTGCTGGGCATCACGCGGGAAGTGGTGCTCGAACTCGCCGTGGCCGCGGGAATTCCAACGCGGCAATCCAATCTGACCCGCTATGATTTATACACCGCCGATGAATGTTTCCTCACCGGTACCGGTGCGGAAGTCGTACCGGTTACCAGTGTGGATAAACGCATGATCGGCGATGGCAAAGTCGGACCTATCACCCGGCAACTTACCAGCACGTTTCATCATTACGCGCGCAATATTGGAAATACGGCAGCACATTCAGCCATTGCAGCGCGGGAAAAGCTGCCCACCGGCGGATGAACGTGCCGAGTTTTCACGTCCGGTTTTCATCCGGCATGAAGGTCATTACAATACGCATAGATGGATTTTGTTTAGTCCGCCATGTGGCCGTTTGATCGGACGAAAAGCTATGCCGATTTCGCTGGAAATTATGCCGTTGGATCCGGTGGTTCCCCCCCCGCCGCCACCAAAAACAATGGTTGTACGTTATGGCTACCTGAAACTGATCGGTGAATTTCAAAGTGAGGTCAAGGAGAAGGTGGGGTGCGGGTCACGCATGGTGGTACGCACGAACCGGGGCGTGGAGATGGCGGAGATGTTGACAACGGTATGCGGTAACGGCGGCTGCAACAAATCCATCACGCGCGACAGACTTCTGGATTACATTGATCAATCCGGTGGCAAAGATTTTCCATTTTCTGACAGTGGCCGGGTTCTGCGCGTGGCCACAGCGCAAGATATTGCCGAACAGCAGCGACTGGACAGTCAGCGCGGTGAATACCTGAAAATCTCCCGCAGCATGGTGGAAGTACACCGCGTGCCGATGAAAATAGTGGATGTGGAATTTCTGCTTGGCGGCGAAAAGGTTATTTTTTACTTTATCAGTGAGCATCGGGTGGATTTCCGGTCTCTGGTGCGGGATATGGCGCATCAGCTTCATGCGCGCATTGATCTGCGGCAGGTGGGCGCACGCGATGAGGCCCGACTCGTGGCGGATTATGAAAAGTGCGGCCAGCATTGTTGCTGCAAGCAATTTCTCAAAGTGCTTACACCCATTTCCATGCGCGCCGCTAAAGTGCAGAAAGCCACACTGGATCCCGCGAAAATCAGTGGCCGCTGCGGACGATTAATGTGTTGCCTGCGTTATGAAGATGAAACCTATGAGGATTTGCGCAAACGTTTGCCCCGGAAACATTCGCGCGTTCGCACCGCTGATGGGGAAGCATGGGTGCTGGACGGACAAATTCTTACCCAATTGGTGTTGCTGGAATATGACAACGGCAATCAGGCGGCGGTGCCGATGGAGAGTATTGAGGCCTTTGATCTCGCCAAGCCCCTGAATTCCAGTGGGCGGGCGATGCAGTTTCCCGGTGATGGACAGACTGCCGCCCCGGAGTTGCCGCGCCGCAGCCCGGAAACCCGCAAGCCACCGGACCAAGGCCCCGGTCGCCCTGTTGCCAGGCCACAAAATAGCACACCGCAAAGTCAACCACGTCGAGACTCGCGGAACGCCGGAGGTCCGCCGCAACGCAACAATGCCAACAACACTGCCGGCGGCAAAAATCGTGGCAATCGCGGCTCCCAGCAGTCCCAGCAGCGCCAGGGACAAAATCGGCCGCCGCGCGATGGTCCATCCGCCAATACCAATCCGCAGGCACCCAAACCGCCGTCGATAGAGCCGTGAGCATTGCCTTTCATCGCGCGGGGGCACCGCCGGTGGCGTGGTAAATTTAATTGTAATTTATAAGTGCAAGGAGCAAACCCATGGCCAAGTGGCTTGTGAAAACCGAACCCGATGATTACAGCTTTGATGATCTTGTGCGCGACGGCAAAACCATCTGGAACGGCGTCAACAACAATCTGGCGCTGAAATATCTGCGACAGATAAAAAAGAACGATAGCCTGATGATTTATCATACCGGGGCGGAAAAAGCCATCGTGGGATTGGCCACAGCATTGTCTGATGCATACGCCGACCCGGATGGAGGCAGCGACAAACAGGCGGTAGTGGATATCAGGGCCGGTGCAAAACTGAGCTCTGCGGTCACGCTGGCCACCGTGAAAGCGCAACCGCGACTGGCACAGTGGGAGCTGCCACGATTGGGGCGACTGTCGGTTATGCCGGTGCCGGAGGAATATTGGAAAATTGTTTTAGCAATGGCGGAATCTACCAAGTAACGGCATTGCTTATGTCAACGGAGTGACAATGCGTCGAATCGAGGAAGAAAAATCCTGGGTGTTATCCGCGGCGATGGTGATTATACCCATTGTGCTGGTGATACTGGCCCTTTGGCTGTGGCCCGTTATGCGCACGGTATACAGCCTGCCGGATTCCGCAGTTGCCACGTATCAAAAAGCGTTGAATCATGCGGTACCACCGGGTACCGGCCGGATAACGCGAACCGCCGTTATTGAGCAGGCGCTGGCCGGAGAATTGGGGCAACTAAGTGACTATGCGGCCTTGGACGGTCGCCAGAACCCGACACTGTTATGTGATGCGCTGCAGTACAATGCGCAACTCGGGCGATGGGCGGCGGCGGTGATGACATTTCCGCGCAATCAGCGCGTGGCCATGTTCAACTGGGGCCTGAGGGACACCCATTTATCTGTTGTCAACAAGGCATTTTCACGATGGTCTATCCATCGCGTTGCGGCCATACGCTCTCTGGCGACCTTGCCCGGACCATTTGCCGATGCAATCATGGAGCGATTGCTGAATGATCACATTTTTTGGGTGCGGTTTTCGGTCATGGCGGCACTGTTTCAACGGCAGCCGACGGCCGCGGACATGGTGATTCTCCGGCGCTGGGCAACAGAGAAACATCTGGGGGGGGGTGGAAATCACCGCCAATGGAAACTGTTTCTATTTGGTCGTGAGGCGGTCAATTCCGTGCCGGCACTATATCGAATGAACCGGCAAACCGATTTGACCGATACGCGGAGATTTGCCGCGACGTTACTGGCGCATTGGAAGCCCACAGCAACCGCTCCAGCCAAGGCGGGAAATGCCGTGTCGATGGAAAAAACTGTCGCCACTTCCACTGCGGCAACACCGGTGCACCATGAAAGTTCCAAAGCCGATATGGCGGCGCTACGCGCCGGGATGCGGGTTTTTTCCCGGGCCGTGGCCAATCTGGAAAGCCATCACGCTTCAGCAAAACCGGTGAAAGCCGGACTGGCGGCAGAGTACCGCACGGTCATTAAGGTGGCGTCGGCGATGCCATGGCAGAAGCAATTGTTGCAGATCGTGAATTTTAACGCGGCGATGTCGCGCTGGATTTACCTTATTGCACAACTTCCGCCGCAACAAAGTCGAGCCATGTTTAACTGGGCGCGATTCCGCAGACAGGATGTGGAACTCATGCGACTGACGATGTCACAAAGGCCGGCCCAGCGATTACGAGCCGTGGTTATTGCGCCAAAATTGCACGGCGCGGAACGCGTTTGGCTGGTACACCGACTGTTGATGGATCAGAGCGTAACAGTGGAACTCTCCATTCTGCACGAATTATGGAATATGCCACCCTCGCCCGGGTTGAAGAAAATGCTCCTTGACTGGACCAACATCGAACCGCTGCCCCAAGGTCGTCAGCCCCACCGCATAACAATTAACGGTAAACAGTATGTGGTCAATCGTACCGTCACATTGAAGCGCTTTCGCCAAGCCCGACAAATCGGAGCCAAGGTGCTGCAACGGTGGAACAAATAGGGGACCTGTCAGACGACATTGATCTTGCGGCCCCGGACGGTAAAACGCACAGCGGCGGTAAATACCAGCACCATTGTGACCAGCACGAGCACGGCAGTCCAGGCCTGATGCCGCCAGGACAGCTCAGCGGACTGGGAGTATTGCCATATTTTTAACGTCAGCGATGGATAGGGCTGACTGGGGTTATAGACCGCCTGATCATTTCCCAACGCGGTAAAAAGCAACGGTGCCGTTTCGCCCGCGACACGGGCAATCGCCAGCATGATGCCAGTTGTAATACCAGCTTTTGCGGCGGGCAGAATGACCATAAAAAGTGTTTGCGTTTTGGATGCCCCCAATCCCGCCGAGGCTTCGCGGTGCGGGTGCGGCACAAGGCGCAACATTTCTTCGGAAGCCCGAGCAACAATGGGAACCATGATAAACGCCAGAGCCAAAGCTCCCGACCATCCGGATTGCTCGTGCATGGGAACCACGACCAGTTGCCAGGCGATGACACCCAGTAGGATTGTCGGCGTGCCGGCCAGCAAATCCATGACCAGTTGGGCCAGATAGGTAAACCAGCCCTTGCCGGCATATTCCGCCATATAAATGCCGCACAACATGCCAAGCGGGACGCCCAGGACGCTGGCGAGTCCTACGAGAATAATCGTGCCGATGATGCAGTTTCTCATGCCTTCCGGCGATTGCAGCGGCAAATTGGTGAAAAAGGCCGGTGTCATATATTCAATGCCGCGTATACCGATATACGCCAGCACCACAAACAAAACCGCCAGTGCCACGGCTGTTGAAAGCGTGCAAAGCGCCATGACCCCCCGACTGATCCAGAGGCGTCCCGGGCGGCGCCCGACAAACGGGTTTTCCGGCGGAGCTGTTTGATTTGTGCTCATACATATCATCCTTCCAGTATTTGCGGATTATGCCGCACTGCGTTCCCTTTGAATTTTTGCCAGCAGCCCACGGGCGATGACGTTGGTCACCAGAGAACTCAACATCAGCACCAGGGCGACATAAAACATGGCGCTTAAATATATCGGATGATCCGCTTCCATGAATTCATTGGCCAGCACACCGGACATGGTTTGTCCACCGGCGAATAAACTCGCGCTGATATGGTCGGTATTTCCGATGACCATGATAACGGCCATGGTTTCACCAATGGCGCGGCCCATGCCCAGCATGACCGCGCCAAAAATTCCGGCCCGACAGTATGTCAGGGCCAGGCGGGTGGTTTGCCACCATGTAGCGCCCAGACCATAGGCGCCCTGTTCAATTTCCGCGGGAAACTGCAGCAATACATCCCGCGTGATGGCTGTAATAATCGGGAGAATCATAATGGTCAGAATCAATCCGCCGGCAAGAAAATCGCTGCCGGACGGCCCGCCATGCACCAGATTGGCGGGGAAGAACTCGATGCGCCCACTGGGATATTTGCCCACGGGTATGATTTCGATATGCCGCAGCACGTCATAGAGAACCGGCTCAAGGTAATTCTGCAGCCAGGGGGACATGACAAAACAGCCCCATAAACCGTAGGCAATGCTGGGAATGGCCGCCAGCAATTCCACTAAAAATGAGACCGGTCCGGCCAGCCAGCGCGGCGCCATACGGGTTATAAATACCGCGGTGCCCATACTTAGCGGCACGCCAAAAAGCAGCGCCAAAAACGTTGTCATTCCGGTGCCATAAAGAAATGACAGCACGCCGTACTTATCGCGACCGGGTACTGGATTCCAAGCTTGCGTGGTAAAAAAATGCCAGCCGATTTGGCTTAGCGCCATCCAGGATCCATGGATCAGAACGATAAAAATGATCACCAGAATCGAGATGGTAAGCAATACGCCACCGAGAGCCGCAGCTTTGGTTGCCCGGTCTACAAGCCGCCGCGCGGCATTTTGCGGAACATCAATGAAGGGATTTTGCAACGGTGGAGGATTCTTTGCATCATTCATACGCACTCTGCTCACTAAAACATTCTCATATGATGCCAAATGGATGGCATTTATCAAAAGTGAAAGGGAGTCCCCACGCGATAAAGCGTTGTGGGGACTCCCATGAATTCACTTTGACTGTTGCGAGAGCAATGGTCGAACCTGCGGTCGAACCATTGGCGGCGTTAGTTCAACGGCTGGCCTTTCCAGGTCACCTGCGACAGCTCGGCGAGAACTTTCTTCCGCATCAGCGAGCCAAGCTTGATGTATTCCATGCTCTTGGCATACTTCTGGCCCTTGGTGAGTACCCAGTGGATGAACTTGACGGTGGCTCTGGCTTTGGCTTTGCTCATATAGCCCAGATCACGATCAATAATCAGGTACGTGAAGCCCGAAATCGGATACGCGGTACGACCGGTCGGGTTGATGATCGGCAGACGGAAATCAGCCGGAAGATTGGCGACAACGGCCTTCTGTGCGGCGATAACGGCCGGGATCGAGGGGCGGATTTTAAAGCCGTCCTTGTTGATCAGCGTGGCGGTGGGGAAGTGCCCCATGATGGCGTAGGCATATTCCAGGTAGCCCAGGCCGCCAACAGTTTTGTCGATAAGAGCGGCAACGCCCGGATTGCCTTTGCCGCCGCGCCCGACTGGCCATTGAACGGAAGTGGATTGGCCAACCTTTGTTTTCCACTGATGACTGACCTTGCACAGATAACCGGTGAAAATATAGGTCGTACCGGAACCATCCGAGCGGTGCGCTACCAAAATGCGCAGGTCCGGAAGCGTAACACCGGGATTTAGTGCCTGAATTTCCGACGCATTCCAGTGTGTCAAGAT
>JAJYGE010000514.1 GCA_021785155.1 Planctomycetota bacterium | reverse complement strand
TTCTGTCCACAACATTTGACAGTAGCTCCACCAGCTCAGGCAGATGATGCCTTCGACGGCTATCCGTGGTTGGTGGCAAATTGAAAGCCGAAAGCTACATCCCGAAACCGGCCGGCTTGTAATGACCCTGGATAATGGGGCCAGCAATAATTCGCGGCTGAGCCTCTGGAAATTGGACTTGCAGGTAACGAGATGGTACGCGTGTACTCACAACGCAACCTTTTTTTCATGGTCATTGGAACTGCGGTAGCGCCCCTCATCGTGAAGACTGACTTGCTATTTTTAATTAGTACCGCCGCCCGAGCCACCCGGTGCTCCTGCTCGCGCGACAATCGTTGGCCGTGCGGCAAAGGCCGATTCGAACCATCCGACGCGCCAGACTAAACTCCTTAGCTGGAGGAAAGCGGTGGATGGCCATCATCACAGCTCCTTACGCCGTGCCGAGGCTTTGCAGATACTCCACCACCAGTCGCACACCGAAGCCGGTGGCGTTGTCACCAATCCACCATCGGTCGTCTTTTTTCGGATCCGCCACGCCGGCAATATCCAGATGGGCCCAGGGCACGCCATCAGCTACAAATTCACTTAAAAACATGCCGCCCTGAATGGGATGCGCCTCGCGGCCACCGCTGTTGACCATATCAGCGTGGGGGCTATCGAGCAGTTTGCGATAGGCCTTATCCAACGGTAACCGCCAAAGGCGCTCGCCGGTTTTTTGCCCCGCCGCGATCAGATCCCCCGCCAATTTATCATCGCCCGCCATCAGTCCGGCAAACACACCACCCAACGCCACAATCACACCGCCGGTGAGAGTGGACATTTCAATTAGTGCCTGCGGCTTAAACTTCTCACACGCGTAAGCTATGGCGTCGGCCAGAATCAGCCGCCCTTCGGCATCGGTATTGGTAACGTCGACGGTTTTGCCATTGTACATGCGCAAAATATCACCGGGGCGGTAGGCGCTTGAATCCAGGGTGTTTTCAGCTGTTGGTATCAGACCAATGACCCGATGCGGTAATTTCAACGCTGCCACCGCCTGCATGATGCCCAATACGGCCATACCCCCGCACTTGTCATATTTCATAGATCCCATATCCGCAGGGGGTTTAATGGAAATGCCACCGGTATCAAAGGTCACGGCCTTGCCCACTACCGCGATGGTTTTAGCCGCTCTGGCCGGACGTGCGCGCGGAAGATATTCCATGATAATCAGCGCGGGTGGCGAATCGCTGCCCGCTCCGACCGCACACAGGCCGCCCATACCCATTTTCTCGGCAGCCGCGGCATTAATAACCGAAAACTGGAGCCGATTGGCTTTCGCCACGGTACGGGCAATGGTGGTTAAAGAACCGGGATTGATGGCATTGCCGGGATGGCAGGCCACCGTACGGGCAAAATTGGCGGCGGTGGTAATGGCTGATTTCTCCGCCAATACATGCTCAACCGCTTGGGCTGATGATTTTTCCGGACAGCAGATTGAAAGCATTAACGGGCTTTTTCCGGCCAAATCGTTGCCCGTTAAGTCCGCGGCCTTTTGCGTTTTATACGCCGAGAATTTGAAATCTCCCAACGCAAAGCCTTCTCCCAGCGCAGCGGCCAATACGGGCCAATTATCGCTCTCCAGACCAGCGGGATAAAAAGAGGCCCCGGTAATCTTGAGTTTCCGCAGATGCCGGGCCAACAGCGCACCGGCCCAGCGAATTTGATCCGGCTGAAAATCCGTCCGTTTGCCCAGGCCCAGGAGAATCAGCCGCTGCGGACCACCACTACCATTGGCCTGCACCAGCGTTCCGGCCTTAGCTTCAAAGTCGTGCAGGGCGATGGCATTGCCAATGGCGGTGACAATATCGCCGGGCATTGTTCCAGCCGCGTAGCCGGGCTTTTCAGATTCAAATATGGGCACCGCCAAGGCCGGACAACTCCATACGCACTGCGTTTGAACCTTCAAAATCGGGGGTTTGCCTGGTTCGATCAGCACCGGACGGGGACTTGCTTTTTTGGCCATAAATTATTTCCTTTCACTTTTGATTCTTCGTCGCTGCCGGCCGTGCGGGTTCACCCGGCCAGATTATCGTGGACTGGTTGACCGGCGGCTTTGGAAACAGTTGGCCTGCATACCAATTGATGACCGGATGACCCACAAACAACGTCAAAATAGCCGCCATACTTAACCATGGGCCGTAAGGGAGAATATTGGGTTTGCCCTGAACTTTCAGAACCATGGCCCAGATCAGACCCAGAATGGGGGCCAGAAAAAAAACCACGGCCACCGCCGGCGCGCCAACTACTGCGCCAATAGCCGCCATCAGCGGTGCATCCGCCGCACCCATGGCTACGCGCCCCATTACCAAAGTGCCTAGAATGCGGGTCAACCAGATGGTTCCGCCACCCACCAGCAACCCCAGCAAAACCCCCAGCAGCCGCGCCAGCCATGGCTCTGCGGGCAGCGGCAGAGGAACAAATGCCGCCACCATCGCCAAACCAATCGGTGGCAGCAAAAAAAGAATCTCTTTGCTGATTTCCCTCCGGGCATTGATATCATCGGATTCTTCCAGCACCTGCCGGGAATCATCGGGGACATTGATGGGATGCGGCAACACGCCGATAAGAAATACCAGCATTCCTCCAATCATGGTGACAAACGCGGCCACGCGAGCGACACACAACAGCCATGCCAGCGCAATGATGATGGAGATGACAATTCCGGCAATAATCTGCGGCCATGATTGTTTCAGTGTGGGTGGCGGAATTAACGGCATCGGCCCGTCCGACCAATCGCCCCGGGGGCAGTTTGCAATGTCGAAACTGCGCGGCATAACTTTGAGATAAAGCAACACATTGGACAGCAGCAGACCCACGGTGCCGCCCAGGGCTAGCTTTCCCCAGACCGATGCGGGCACCACCGCCGGCAACATTTTCGGCGCACCGAAAATGCAGGAGGCCAGTGCCGCGGCCATGATAAGATAGGGAATTTCCAGCGGGATGATAAAGAAATCCGCGTCAATCGCGGAGGCCGCCAGCAATCCGGAAACAAAAATCAGATATAAAAGCATGGGCAGAGCGCCACCGAAAATAGTCGGCGTGGCACCGGAATTCCAGTGCGCCAGGAAAAACCCCAGATAAAGTGAAAGAAAAAGTAATCCTGTGCCCAGTTCCACCAGCGGGTAACGTGGAGATATTGCAACGCGGCAAGTGTGGCATTTTCCCCGCAGACACAGCCAGCCGAACACGGGAATATTGCGATACCAGGCGATGGCATTCTGGCAGACAGGGCAATGGGAAGGCGGCCAGCTTAACGTCAGCCGTGCGGTCCGGTTTTGAAATGTTACCAGTGTGCCGCGCGCCGGCAGCCGCCAGATCACGACGTTGAGAAAACTGCCCACGCAGCATCCAAGCACAAAGATAAATCCAGCCATCAGCCAAAGAGGAAATTCCATCTTGGGCATTATGCCGCCAAGCCGACAAATCAGCCAGCAACCTTTTCCTCTTCATGTTTGGGAGGGTGTGCAACGGGGCGTGGCAATAAATCCGGGCGTGGTGCTGGAACGCCCCATCCCCCTTTAGCCGCGTATGCTTGCACCGCGCGTTTTAGGCGGAAATGTCGCACCTGCCCGAAAATATTGCCACACCCGTGCAACGCTTTACGTGAGTAACGTTTCCGCCGCGAAAGCAAGCCACCGTCCACGGCGAGCCGGGAAGATGGCTTGTAACCGCCGGAAAGGCTAACCACGTAACGTGTCACGCACGCGTAAAAGGCTCTCCGCTATGGCCGACCAATCTTTAATAGAACTTTGCCCATTGGTCCGGCAGCCAGCCGCTCAAATGCCTGGGGTAATTGCTCAAAATTAAATACTGAGTCAATTTTGGGGCGGTCGTCATGCCTGGCCAGAATTGTCAGCACCGCCTGCCATGCCGCTCGGGCCTCGGCGGCGGTAAAACTTCCCGCGGCCACGCCGCCTATTCGCAGCCGCCGAAAGAGCAGGCTCGCAGTGTTAAACTGCGGCACCGGCCCGGCCAACCTCCCTACCACGCTGATTTTTCCCCCCATCGCCATTACATCCAGAAGTTCCGAAAATTGCGCTCCGCCAATATTTTCCACCACCAGATCCACACGTTTTCCCGCCAGCAGCTTCAGCAGTTTTTTTCGCCACTGGGTATTGGCGGGATCAATGGTGATGTTGGCACCCATTTCAGAAAGCCGCTCGCGTTTTTCCGCACTGCGCGAAAACGCCACGACAGTATGCCCCAGCGCACAGGCCAACTGCACACTCGCCACGCCAACGCCCCCACTGGCACCGGTTACCAGCACCACCGATGGCGGCAAATCCCCCCATTGTGTCAGCGCCTGCCACGCCGTGAGATACACCAGTGATGCCCCCGCACATTCCTGCTCGGTCCAGCCTGTCGGCAGTGCGGCCAGACATTCCGCGGGAACCAGCGTCTTTTGGGCAAACGTACCCGCCTGATCCACGCCCACCGGCCCACGAATGATCAAAGCGCGATCGCCCACTTTCCAACCCCGCACGCTGCCACCAATCGCCGTAATGCGACCCACGCCATCGCGGCCTAAGATATGCGGCAATGGCGGGCGCGCCGGATATTGTCCCTCCGCCAAATACCGATCCGCCGGATTCAGTGCGGAATATATCATGTCCATCACGACATCATTGGCACCTGCCGTTGGTTCATGGGTTTCCATCAGATGCAGATTTTCCAGCCCGCCAAGTTTTTCCAAAAGCCATGCTTCCATTGCACACTCCAATATCAGAAAAAGATTTTATCGCCCGCCGGCTTGTCCTGATACAGTCTGGCGCTTGTGGTGACATAATTATCAGGGGTCAAGCCGTGCGGGTTTGGGTTGTACAGCGGTGTCGTGCGCATTTCAAGAGGCGCGTATTTTCCACCGCGTTCAGATTGCAGCAGCCAGGTGAGGTACTCCCTGTCAACTGGGCGCAAAACAGGCTTTGCTAAGAGAGAGTCTTCCTCCGTAGCAAGGCAGCCCCGCACGGAGCCCGAAGGGCGAGCGGAGGGGCTGCCTTGCTGCCCGCCACGCCATGGCCGCGACCGACCGTCGGTCGAGCCTCATATACTTCCGCCGGGGCCTGATAACCCAGCGACTGATGCAATCGTTCCTGATTATAGAACTCGAAATAATTCCTCAACCCCATGGCCGCGACCGACCGTCGGTCGAGCCTCATATACTTCCGCCGGGGCCTGATAACCCAGCGACTGATGCAATCGTTCCTGATTATAGAACTCGAAATAATTCCTCAACCCCAGGGCCGCCTCCGCCATCGTTTCATATTCTTGAAGATAGAGGTTTTCATATTTCACCGTCCGCCAGAGACGTTCGATAAAAATATTGTCATACGCACGCCCGCGACCGTCCATGCTGATCTTGATCTGTGCTTGCTCCAAAGCACCTACAAATGCCTCCGACGTAAATTGACATCCTTGATCGCTGTTGAATATCTCCGGTCGCCCCCGCCGGTGCATCGCACGCTCCAGGGCCGACAGACAAAAGCCTGTTTCCAACGTGTTGGATAGTTCCCACGATAACACGTATCGGCTGAACCAATCCATGATCGCCACCAGATACGCCCAGCCGGTATGTAATCCCACATAGGTAATATCAATGCACCAGACATGATTGGGATGATCCACCGTCAAGCCCTTTAGCAGATATGGAAACCGCCTGTTTTCAGAGGCCAGAATCGTGCTATGCGGCTTGGGATAAATCGCCTCCAGACCCATCTGCCGCATCAATCGCCGTACGCGTTTAACTCCCACCCACACACCCTGTCGGCGCAGCCACGCCGTCATACGCAATACGCCGTAAAATGGAGTTTCCAGATATTGCCGATCAATCATACCCATGATCATCAAATCCTCCGGATCCACAGCAACCCGATGATAATACATACTGCTGGCCGACAGGCCCAGCAGTTCACACTGCCGACGAACCGATAACCGGGAATGGCTGACATCCACCGCCTGGCGCTTCTGGTCAGCCGTCCAGTCCAGACTTTTTTTTTAGCCAGCATAATTCCACCTGCAACCGACCTATCTGCTCGTACAACTGCGCCATCAACGCCGGCGAGGAATGGTCGGACCCATGAACAGACGATTCCTCAAATGCCATCGCTGAATATTCCACAAGACGCTTTTTCCACGCCGCAATACGCGACGGATGAACCTGATACAAACCCGCCAACTCACCTATAGTCCGCTGGCCCTTCATCGCCTCCATGGCCACCTTGGCTTTGAACTGCGACGTAAACTCACGACGTTTTGCCGACATAAAATAGACTCCGAAAACTGGGAAAAAACTACCTTAGCAGCGCGCCCAGTTTTTGGGGAGTATTACAAGGATTACGCCTTGAACTGCGACGTAAACTCACGACGTTTTGCCGACATAAAATAGACTCCGAAAACTGGGAAAAAACTACCTTAGCAGCGCGCCCAGTTTTTGGGGAGTATTACAAGGATTACGCCTTGAATGCGGGCCTGTGCTCCATAAATTCCGGTTATTGTCCGGAAAAACTGCTACGCCAGGAAAACACCCGGAGACGCATTTCCTTTGTTCGAGCTGCGCAATCGTGGTATGGTAGTGCGTTATCGGTAAACTGGGGTTGATGCCGTTTTACAGGTTAGGGCATGTGGTCAGAATATCACTGAACGGAGTAATGCATCATGGAATTGCCACGGCGTGAGCGAGGAGACAACATGCTGCCGCCCGGTGAATTAACGGATATTCGTCGGCGTTTGCGATTGATTGCGGGGAAACATGACAAGGTAGAGGAAGTGTGGCGATTGAATAAAGAATTCGGACACCGTCGGACATTCGGATGGGGGATTCGGCTACGGTTTGGCCGCGTCAAGCAACTGGATCGTCCTCCGACCAGCCGGGCGTGGCAATACATCCAGGCAGCGTACCGGGGCACCCCATCCCATTTTAGCCGCGTGTGCTTGCACCGCGTGTTTTGCGCGGCAGACGTCGGTGTTGAGAAAGTAGTAACGAGTGCTCTGTCACGCCTAAATATTAGGATTGACGGAGGGCCAGGGGGTTGTGGGCGCGAAGGGAGGAGGAAAGTGTATGGGAACATACATTGACGACGAGCG
>JAJYGE010000033.1 GCA_021785155.1 Planctomycetota bacterium | reverse complement strand
TTTTCTGGGCGTGCCATTTTTTTATTGGCCTTACGTTTCCGGCACCACCCAGCAAAGTCCATCCCCGCTGAAGTCGGTGAGTGTTGGTGACACCAGTATTTTAGGAGCCACCGTGCAAACGGATTGGAATCTCCTGGAACTCATGGGAATTACACCTCCGGGTGGCGTCGAAGCGGATGTTGACCTCAATGAATACACCAGCCGCGGGCCGTCCACGGGGGTTAATGCCACGTATGATCGGCCCGACATGCGTGGGGTACTCAACAGTTCATTGATATATGACACCGGCACCGATCAATTGGGTGCAAATCGGGATAATTTACCGGTTCCGCAACACACCCGTGGGTTTATTTTCGCGCGGCATTTACAGCAATTGTCCAATCAATGGAGCGTGGCCGTCGAGGGCAGCTATGTTTCGGATCCAAATTATCTTGAACAATATTTTGAAAATGAATATGCCACCGCCCCGGAGCAGCAGACCTCCGTTTATGTTAAGCAGCAACATGATACCGAAGCGTTCACGGCACTGGGCAAATGGAACTTGAGTGGTTTTATCACCAATGCGGATTTGGAAAATAATGAGTACACCGTGCAGCGTTACCCGGAAGCCCACTACTACCGCGAGGGGGACAAAATACTGGGCCTGTTCACCTATTACAGTGATACCAGCGGCGGCATAATTAATGATCAGTTCAGTAACACCACTTCCGGCGTGCGGGCACTGCAATTGAACTTTCCGGGACTGAATCCCAATGAAACTTTTTCACAGTATTACCTGAACAATGGATGGACGGATCAGCCTGTTGCGCGGGCTGATTCCAGGCAGGAAATTGATTTTCCTGTGGCGGTGGGGCCGGTGCAGTTTGATCCCTTTGTCAGCGGACGGTTGACGTATTGGGACACAAACTTTCCGGCGGCAAATAATCAGGTCGGCGGTGGCACCACGCGGGCCTGGGGAACCGTGGGCTTTCGCAGTTCCACCACGTTCTGGAAACTCTATCCGAATGTTAAGTCGGATTTACTGGATGTGGATCAGTTGCGGCATATTATTGAGCCGCAGGTCAGCATGTTCGCCACCGGTGCCAATGTGCAGCAGGGCTATCTGCAACCTTTTGATCGGAATGTCGAGGGTATTACCGATGCCAGCGGGGCGGAATTTGCGCTTCGGCAAACACTGCAAACCAAGCGTGGTCGTCCCGGTGATCGGCAGATTGTGGATTGGATTACATTCAACGTGGCGGCGGATGTCTTCTGGAACAATCATCTCTCCGGTCCCTTTGATCCCAATAACGCGCAATATGCCGGCGCGCCATTCTCCACCAGTGATTTTGGCAATCCGCTGATCGGATATTATGACTGGAGCCGACCCGAGCTTAGCCAGATCGCAGACAGCATCAACGCTAATTTTACCTGGCGTGCCGGAGCTGATGTGGAGTTCCTGGCGGATGAAAGTTGGAACATTGACCTGCAACAGTTGGAAGAGTTGGATTCGGGGATCGAGGTCAATCAATCGCCGAATTTAAGTTATTTCCTGGGCAACCGGTACATCCGCGCAGTGGATTCTGATCAATGGACGGCGGCGATTTCCTATAAACTCACAAGTAAATACTCGGTTGCCGCGGCCGAAAGCTACGACTTTGCCCTGGGACAGAATGTGCTGACGGAAGTCAGCCTCGTGCGTGAAATACCCCGGTTTTATGTTGGCATTACCCTGGCCTACAACGCTGATACGGCGTCCAGTGCCGCGATGGTCAGTATTTGGCCGGCCGGTTTCCCTCAAGCGGGAATTACTCATCAGCAGGTCTTGCAGGCGGTTGAGCCTTAACATCTTGACGTCAATGAACATTATGATCAATAGGTTATTATCAGTTGGGACTGCGGGCTTGCTGGGGCTGGCCATAACGTCTTCCGCTACCGCTGCGGGTGTGGACAATGGCATCATGCCCCTGCCGACACCTGATTTTGCCCCCAACAATCCAGCGAGTATCAGCGAATCGGGCGGATTGCCTTCAGCATGGTCTGCCTATCACGTTCATAAGCAGGCGCTGCATATTACTACGCAGTTTGGATACTTTAATGACTACTGGTTTCGTTATCATGATGTGGCCCCCAATCGTCCGAACCTGCAAAATGTCACGCGCATCAGCTTGAATCTTAATAAGTGGGGCACCGTGTATCTGCGAACATTTGAAGATTATTCCTATGATATTCGTAACCCCTATATCAACGCATTATCCCAGGGTAACGTGGGCCGGGCGGTTCCCGGAGGCAACGTCGGCTTTGTTCCATCAAGCAACTTTACGGAAGCCGATATTACCATCGGGTATCAATATGACATTATGGACGTATTCCGATTTGATACCGGTTATACCAACTACATAACCCCGATAAGCCAATATTTTGTTCCCTACGGCAATCCCGGCGGCAATGTCCAGATCGGCCATGGGCAGGAAGACAGTCAGGAGGTATACATCCGGCTGAGTTTCGATGATGATCGGTATCTGGGACAATTTGCGTTTCATCCTTTTGTCATGGTCGGTTTTGACTATGATGGCGCTTATTACACCAGTGGGGCCGGCCAATATTTTGAAGTTGGAATGGATCCCGTTTTTGTCGTTCCTCACACCGGTGGATTGGCCATTTATTCACCCTTGAGTGTCTCGTTTATTCATGGTGAGAAGCGGCCCGATGTGAATTTGCACACATTTCGGGACGGCTATCTGGGAACATTTGTAGGCACCACGTTGACCTATCCGCTTAACAGGATTTTTCATATACCCGAAGACCGCGGCCATTATGAAATCGGAGCGGTAATCGACAGTGTGTTTGCCGGCACCCGCTATGCCCAACCCACCGGGAGCCAGAGTGATGCCACCATCCTGGGATTATTTATTCGCATGAGCTATTAACGCGCTTTCACACCTGACGTATCCTTGGTGTAACATAAGAAAATGATTGCTCCATTACAGGTTATTATTCTGCTTCTGATTGTAGCGGCTTTTAGTGCCGCCCCCCTGCGGCCACCCCTGCCGTTTTCCCCCTGGATGGTCATCGGGATCGTGGTTTTGGCGCATGGGCTTTTACTGCTTCAGGCGCACCGAAGATTCCAACGCATCGACCGGAACGTGCAAGCCGGATCGACATCCGCCGCCGACGCTGGCGGTGAGATTCAACGCCTGGTACAACGTTTAATGGCTTCAAACACGCTGCTGCTGGCCGCGGATTTGTGGCTTTTTGGCTTGGGCTGGCTGATAAAATTTCATTGGAATGTCGGGCAGATTCCTGTGTTGTCCTCCGTTATCTGGCTGGCCGCACCGGTATTGACCTGGCTGACAATCTGGTATCTGGAATATCCGATGGAAGTCACGCTGCATCGGCAAACAGAAATGCTGGAGCAACGCAAGAATTTTCCAAGCCACCCGCTTCCTTCGCGGATGCAATATGTCAATATGCAGTTTCGGCACGGCTTATCGCTGTTAATTGTGTTGCTGGCCTTTGATCTGGTGATGGTGCCTTTAACCATGATGATGAACCGCTGGAATCTTGGTAATTGGTCGGCGGAGGTATCACTGTTGCCCGCGCTGGTGCTGCTGCTGGTGTTGCCGGCGATTGTGGTGCACTATTGGCGCACCACACGCCTGCCGGATGGGCCGCTGCGTACATGTCTGGAAGATCTTTCGCGTCGGAAAAAAGTCGGGTTCATGGATATCCGTATCTGGAATACATACTACCGCATCCCCAATGCCGCCATATTGGGGATGCTGCCCTGGTGCCGCTATTTTCTGTTGACGGATTTACTCCTGGAGCGGCTGGATCCGGGACAGGTGGAGGCCGTATTTGCGCATGAGGTCGGACATGGGCATCACCGTCATATCTGGTGGTATCTCTTAACCTTCGCCGCCGCGGATTTACTGGGCACGGGCATTGCCTTTTGGGCCGGCAATTACTGGTCGCTGGGAACCAATACTGCGATGCTCTTAAATTTTTCGATTGTGGGGGTGCTGGTGGTCTTTGGATTTTCTAAAGTCAGCCGATTGTGCGAGCACCAGGCCGACTGGTTTGCGGCCCGGCACATCGCCGATCGAATAGCGTCCGCCGCTGTACCCCAGGTGCCCTTTGCAACCGTATATTCGCTGTCCGCACCGCCGCGCGTGGCTCCTTCCTCCGACGATTTATCAGCGGCATCCGCGCCGGTGGTTGAAACCGCCGCCCAGGCCGGCGCTCGAATTTTTTCGGAAAGCTTAACGATACTGGTGGGTATGGCCAATCGTCCGCGCGATCGTGCCGGCTGGATGCACCCCAGCACGCAGAACCGAGTTGATCTTCTGGCCACGTTGGCTGTATCTCGGGAAGAGCAACAAAGATTTAATCGCCGGATCAGGCTCATGCGCATGGGCATTGTTGTTGCCGCCGCAGCCGGTATGGCATTGACCTTCTGGGCGGTAAATCAATAATGTCGTACCTGATTGGGAATCAAGCCAAATGCCTGAACGAACAAACCGCTGTCCAACCCCGAAGCACTATTGGTAAGGCTGCATCCAATTCGCCATCACGCCCGACTTTCTATTGTCGGACGTATGTCAGGGGGAATCTATTGAAATATTTTTGTAATCAACGCCGGATCGGACGCCGGGCGGACTTTTAATTTCATATCTTCCATCACCGTGACAATCGTCCGCGCCACCAGTGCACGGCCCACCCATTTATGATCCATGGGAATAACGTGCCAGGGAGCATGTGGCGTGCCGGTGTTTTCCAGCATTTCCTGATATGCCTTCTGGTAATTATCCCAGAATTTTCGCTCTGTAAAATCGTCCGCGCTTAATTTCCAATGCTTGTCCGGTGTCTTCTGACGCTCTATCAGGCGCGATTTCTGTTCCGCTTTGGATATATGCAGAAAGAATTTCAACACGCTGATGCCGGCTTCCGTGAGATGTTTTTCAAACGCATTGATGGAGCCATAGCGCTTGGCCCAGAGATGTGTTTCATGTTTAAGATACTCCGGCAGGAGCGTATCGGCGTGGACGCGAGCTATCAGCACGTCTTCATAATGGGAACGATTAAATACGCCGATTTGCCCGCGTGCCGGAACCGCCTGATGGATCCGCCATAAAAAATCGTGTGCTTGCTCAACGGAGCTGGGTTTGCCGAAACTCGTCACCCGCACGCCCGCCGGGTTGACATGATCAAACACATGGCGGATCGTGCCATCTTTGCCGGCGGTGTCCATGCCCTGCATGATTATCAGCAGCCCGCGTCGGCCATCAGTGTGCAGCAGTTCCTGTAAGGCCCCGATGCGGTGGGTATATTCTTCCGTGATGGCCGCGGTCTTTTGCTTGCCCGGCAAGCCGCAGGTTGCATCGGTTTTAATCCCGGCGAGATCAATTTTCGATCCAGACTCGCGGATGGTAACAAATGATTTGTGGGCCATGAGCATATCTCCTTGCGTTGCGACCGACCGTGTGTTCGCTGTAACAGATGTTACCATATTTAACGCTGGTCCGGGGCACACATGTGCCGGCGCGGATGGGTGACAGTTTCGGCGGACCGCTTTTTCATCAGCGAGCCAACCACCGTCCCGGCGCGCGGTGGGCGGTGGTTGATCAACGATAGGTAATAGCTCGCCGCTGCTGGGTGTGGCAATTCATCCGGGCAGTGTACCGGGGCACCCCATCCCGCTGCACAATCTGAAATTTGAAATCACTACTGTCCGGTCATAAGTCCAGTAATAGTAACTGGTTACGATCATGCGTAGTGGATTTGCGCATCCCTTGCGGCGAAAACAGTTCATTTATCGGTGTTTTCTGCATAATTGTTACGCTGAGAATTTGCAAAATATCATTGAGTGGCTGCGGCAGTTGATGACGGTGTTTGAACTCTGCTACAAGCACGTACACCAGCACCGCAATCCAGAGTTGTGTCTGGACCGCATTGGGGCTGGTGCCGAAAAACGCCTTGACGTGCAGGTGTTGCTTGACCCATTTGAAGAATAATTCAATCTGCCATCGCTTGCGATACAGTAGCGCGATGGTCAACGGATCGAGGATCAAATTATTGGTAATAAAGGTAAAGCGTTTTCCAGTTTCTGGATCGGTGTAACGTACCCTGCGCATGGTATCAGGGTAAAGTTTCCGCGACATCGGACCGCGCAGTCGGATGAGCCAATCCGATGAGATAGTTCCGCGCCGTGGAACCGCAAGGCGCTTGCCCACACCAAAATTCATGGTGCGTTTAGCACGGGTAATAAAAAATGCTCCCATGGTGTGCAGGCGATAAAGTCGGGCAAAGTCGCAGTAACCTCGGTCGATCACATAGAAGGCGCCGGACTGTGGAATGAACTGATCAAGCATCCATAAATCATGCGTCTTGCCGTGGGTAACCCGCATGAATACAGGGATTCCCGTATTGAGATCGAAGAGCGTATGCGCTTTAACCGCAGCTTTGTGCCGACGAAATACCGCCCATGGAAATAACTTAAGACATAGATCAATGGTCGTGGAATCCAAGGCATAGATATTAGCTTGCAGCCGGGCCAAATCGCGATCCACCGGCAGATCGACGCGCGCCCTGGTGATCAGATTCAACGCCAAGTCTTGAAAGATACGATAATTGCGTTGTTCATTGGCATCAGCCAAAGTGCTTCGGGCTATCATCCCGCGGATACCGCAATGATAACGCCTCGCCCCCATCGCCTGGAGGCAAGTGACGGTCTCACGGAGACTCGAACGCGTCGTGAGTTGGGCGAAGATCATGCATAGCAACTGATTCATGCAAGATAACGCTCGGACACGTCGATTGCCGTTATAACGCCGCACCGCCAAGTCAAAAGCCTTGCGCGGCAGAAGTTCCACGAGTTCAGCAAATACCGTTCGCCCCTGATTCACAAACAACTCCTTGCGATAAAGTCAAGTGAAAATTGACCGCAAAGTTGCGCGAATCAGCCGGTTGAAATCAAATCGTGTACCACCTCACATAAGCACAAAACTCTTATAATATAAGCGTGAAACCAAGATTGCTATGATCTTTAACCGGACAGTAGTGATAAAATCAAGGCTATATCATTCTGTTCTCTTTGCATTGCGCTGCGGCAGAACGTCCGAAGGCCTCTGATAGCACTTTGAAGATATAGTCGCTCGGAGCGTGCTTTTGCCAGAATCGCTTT
>JAJYGE010000561.1 GCA_021785155.1 Planctomycetota bacterium | reverse complement strand
CCGTGGCCGTCAAACGCAGTTGTGGTGGTGAACGTTGCATCGCCGCACCCGCGCATGGCGGTCATCCGCCCCGAGCGTACACCAACGGCACCGCATTATCATGACAGTGCTCCGAGGGTATTGTGTTTGCGGAGCATTACAGCCATACCCGCGTAAAGTGTCACGCACCCGGCATCCGGGATAATGTCTGCCGCTTCCACCTTCATTTCCACATCGTCCGGAAGCATGACCACGCCCCCGTCGTCAACGGCGTGGCAATACCCCCCCACGGACTTTGGCTTGTCGGACGGTTTGGCGGTATACTTCTACTTCGGTAGACAAATGGTCTGGCAAAAGGATTTCGCTATGCGTCCAAATGGGACTGATCAAGTGGTTTTTCGGAAAATCGTCTTGTCGTTCGCGATGTTGTTGACAGCAACCGTTGCGCTGGGGCTTGCCGGATGTGGCGGGGTCATGAACAACCCCTTCGCTTCCAAAACAGCGTTCCTGGTAACGCCCTATCCGCACGATTTAACGATTGTGATAGATCGCAACACCGATACTTACTTCAGTCGGCAACATGTGCATCAGGTCATCTCCGCATCGGACATGATGAGTCGGACCACGTACACGACCTTCGCGGATTATCACAATCATATTGCCTCTGTGGATCATGTGGATACGCCTTTAACGCGCGATCAGCTTCAGGCGATGTGGAACGCGATAACACGGCACCACCTTCTGAACAATGCCTTTACCTGGCATTATTGGAACAGCCCCGTGGATAACTACCAGCGTAACGCCATGACCCTGCAAATCCGCGCCGATGGCAAGACTCAGGTTTACCACCAATATGATCACTGGGACAATAATAAACTTGAACTGGTATTATTGTGTGAATCCGTGGATTTACCGATCGGCCAGAATGTCAAGCCGGTGATGCCGCTGCCCGCAACCAGGCCGGCCACAATGCCGATGCGTAAATCAGCGAATGCGACACAACCTGCCAAATCCGGCGGGTCTGATAATAACGCTATAACCATGCCCCAAGCCACTCCAGCCTCAACGCAGAAATAATATTCCGCATTACCGCGGACGGATCTGCGTTGTTATAATACTGAAGGGCCAAATACAGGAGTTTGACTATGGGTGTGATGCAGGCGTTCAAACGAGCAATCGGCGGCCACCAGCCGACTATTGTGGACTATCAGGCTTGGGGAGCCATGAAAAATTCGGATGATGCTGACAATCCGGATGTGCTTTCCCGCGTAGGGCCGACAATACCCGAGCCTAACAATTATAAACTCCAGCAAAGCTACGATTCACTGCTGGAAACGGTGCAGGAACTCCGCGGATTGCTGGACGGCCAGGTACGGCGGCAGGAAGAGCTTCTTCACCGGTTCAGCGCCATGCCCCAGGCCGTGGAAGCTTTGCCGCAAACCAGCCGGATGCAATCGGAAATGCTGGATGTAATCACTGATCGTCTCGCGTTACACGCGCAACAGCAGAAAAAAATCAATGAAACTCTTGGTAGTATTTCCGGCGGGAAAGACCCGACGGAATCCATCCGACGGTTGCGCGAACAAATTGAAACCGGAAATGAAATTGACCGGCAGCTTGTGGAATCATTTAATCGCTTCTCCATGATGATTGACCGATTGCAGGTGGCCAATAATCATGCCGTGGATTGTCTCGACCAGGTACGAAACTGCTACGCTTCTTCGGCCATGCAGGTGCAGGATTGGATTGAGAAATCAAAAATCCGCAATACCTGGATGATCAATGGGGCTTTTGTCATGGCGCTGGTTTCGCTGATTACCATGCTGTTACTTTTAGCCTATCATAAGTAGAGCCTCGTAAATTACCGCTTCTAAAGATATGGCGGCGTGCAAGCAGAGCCGCTTTGCCCTATACTTTTCGCCCATGAGACATCGCGCCGAATACAAGTTTAATTTCGTTCTTCCAATTTCCATGGCGCTGGCCTTCATGGTGACTTTGATGCCATCTCTTGCGCGGCGTTGCCACGCTGCGGTAGTACCCTCCCGGCCAACGCCTTCCTGGTTGTTGCAAAACGGCGTCTGGGTTCCACTGGTGGCACCCAATCCCGATACACCCGCGGGACAAGTGGCGGAAATGATTTCCGAATTGAATTCCGGTCGACCGAAGCACATTCCAAAGCAGGCGCGGCGATGGATCAAGGCCAATAAAACCAATCCACTGGCACCGGAAGTGCTGCTGTTGCGGGGCGATGCGTACAATGCCATGGGAGCCAAATACACCGCCCTGTTTGCTTATGAAGACCTGCTGGATAACTACCCCACCAGCCCCTTGTACGGCCCATGTCTGCGGCGGGAATACAACATCGCCTGCGCTTTTCTTCGCGGATACAAACGTAAATTCCTCGGTATGCGCATTTTACCGGTGTCGGGCGATGCCTTGGAACTGCTGCGTCGGATACAGGATCGACAGCGAGGATCGCCCCTGGCGGAATTGGCGGGTATCCGCGTGGCGGATTATTACTACCACGATTCCCGTTTCCACCGGGCATTCCAATCCTATCAGGATTTTCTCAGACGTTATCCCTATAGCCAGTTTGTGATCAAAGCCACCATCATGGAAGTACAGTGCCTGCTGGCAACTTTTCGCGGGGTGAAATTTGACCTCACCCCGCTGCGTAATGCCGACGCTCAACTTGAGACTCTGACGCAAGAGTACCCGCATTTCGCACAGATGCTGCAGGTAAAAGCTCTGGAAGAACGCATCTATCAGATTGAGGGGCACAAAGAACTTGAAATTGCGAGATTTTACATCCGCTTCAGTAAACCGACGGCGGCCAGATATTATTATAATCGTGTAATTAATGATTGGCCGGACACACAGTGGGCAAAAACGGCGAAGAAAGAATTGGTGGAACATTTTGGGGTCGAGGCGGTGAAATAATGGTTGCATTAAATCCATTCCGTGCGCTTCGTTGTGTTGGCGGCGGCATATTGCTGACACTCCTGGCTTTTTTGCCGGCGGGATGCGGTTATACCGCCAAATCCATTTATCCCACGGGCATTGAAACCGTGGCGGTCCCGATATGGAAAAATCGTACCTTCCGCCGGGGGCTGGAATTCCGCCTCAGCGAAGCGATTGATAAGAACATCGAATCGCGGACGCCCTATCGTCTGGCACCGCTGAGTCGTGCCGATACGGAATTAACCGGCACCATAACGGCCATGACCGAAGGCGTATTAAGCAATAGTTTTCAGACCAATCTGCCGCAGGAAACGCAAATCACACTGGTGGTAAATTTCACATGGAGAGATTTGCATTCCGGAAAAGTGCTTTCACGCCGGATTAATTTTGCGACGTCCAGCACGGAAATTCCCCAGATCGGCCAGCAACTTCCCGATGCCGAACAGATCGCGGTGGAGCGCATGGCGCGGGCGGTGGTCAATCAAATGCAGCGGTCGTGGTGAAATCGGTATTCATCCATATCGGGCGGTAAGGCCCCCCAATCAACAACCTATACAATCCGGTTGGTCTTTTGGCCTCGGGATTCGTTGCTCGATCCACACAGACCCACTGACGGGGAATGCTTACGCCTCGCCAGAGGCCGAAACCCATGCGTCCTATTTGTACCGATTATTTCTTGCCGGCCACTTTAGTTGGTGCGCGAAAAATAAAAAAGGCCCGCCGTACGGGGGCCTGGAAGAGGGATAGTCACAAGAGAATTCTGTAAACCCGATCCGGAAGCCGGAGGCTTATTTTTTCTTCTTGTCCTTCTTGGGTTTCTTGACTTCCTTCCTCTGACTGTTGTTGCCCTTGGCCATAACGGGACTCCTTATATAAGGGACGAAACAAAATTAGCACATCGCCACGCGACGATGTGTATTCTCGCTATCGAGAAGGTCTCCATAAATTATATTACCGTATCGGTATGGAAACGCCAGCGAAAAATAAATAATTGGGAAAAAAATGTTATGGGATATCGGTAAATTGATGCGTCGGGCGGTTTCGGATATACCCTTGTTCTGAAGAATGGATCTTTACGAAAGGCCACGCTTTGTCCAGCTTGATTGTGATCCCCGCTCGCTATGATTCCACCCGGCTCCCCGGCAAGCCATTACTGCGGCAAACAGGTAAATATCTCATTGAGCATGTATATGAACAGGCGCTGCTGACCAAGCGAGCGTCAACTGTAGTGGTGGCCACGGATGACCGGCGCATTGCTGATGCGGTGCGTGAATTTGACGGTCAGGTCGTTATGACATCTCCGGATCATCGCTCTGGAACCGATCGCATTGCCGAAGTGGCGGCAATGAAAGAGTTTTCCCATTTTGACACCATCGTGAATGTCCAGGGAGATGAGCCGGAAATTAATCCCGACCTCATTGATGCGCTTATTCGCCTTATGGAAAAGACCGAAGTGCAAATGGCCACGGCGGCGGCGGCATTTGAGAACGCAGCGGAAATCACCAATCCCGGCATCGTCAAAGTGGTCATTGATCAGCGGCGGTTTGCCATGTATTTTTCGCGCAGCGTGATTCCCCACGACCGCGATGGCCAAACCACCGGTGCCAGCCCACTGATGCTTGCGGGGCTGTATCGCAAGCACCTGGGCATTTACGCCTACCAGAAAGCGTTTCTACTGCAACTGGCGGCCACCGAACCGTGCGCTCTGGAAAAACTGGAAAAACTGGAGCAATTACGGGCCTTGTACATGGGAGCCAAAATAATTGTGCATGATACCCCCCAGGCCCATCATGGCATTGATACGCCGGAAGATTATGAAGCATTTGTGCGCCGATACTCTGGCGAAGAGGCGTGACCGCACCAGGATTTATTGGTGCGGCATTTTTCCTTCCTGATATTATCGATTATCCTACTGCTTTCATGAGGTTCCCGATGAATGAAGAAAATCAACCTGACTTGCTGGCCTCGGTTGGCCGCAGTACCCAGGAAACAGAATTTTATACCCCTTTTCCCAAGGGATATGAGAAAGGCCGCACCAAATATGTGGTGGTTCTGGGCACTGTGATGAGCGGTCTGGGCAAAGGCATTTTCAGTTCCAGCCTGGCCAAGATTCTTAAAGATAAGGGTCTGCGCGTGGCCCCGATTAAAATGGAAGGTTATCTGAATATTGACTCCGGTACGCTCAACCCGTTTCGGCATGGGGAAGTATTTGTTCTCGATGACGGCATGGAAACCGACATGGATCTGGGTACCTACGAGCGAATGCTGGATGAAAACCTATCACGGGCCAACTTTACCACCAGCGGACAGATATTCACCCGTATTCTGGAGCGGGAACGACATGGAAAATACCTTGGCCGTGATGTGCAGATGATTCCCCATGTCACCGGGGAGGTGAAAACCGCGCTGCGGGAACTGGCGATTAAGTCACAAGCGGATCTGGTTTTTGTGGAAGTGGGAGGAACGGTTGGCGATTATGAAAACGGCTATTTTATTGAAGCGGTTCGTGAACTGGCCTATGAAGAAGGTGACGATTCCGTTTGTGTTGTGGCTTTGACCTATATTATTGAACCACAATCGCTGGGTGAGCAAAAATCCAAGGCCGCCCAGCTTGGGCTTCGGCAAGTCATGCAGACCGGTCTGCAACCGCATATTATCGCCTGCCGCTGCCCGTCGCCGGCGACCGAAAAAGTGCGCCAGAAAATATCCATGTTCAGCAACGTGCCGATGCGGCGGGTATTTTCCATGCACGATCTGCCCAGCATTTATCTGGTGCCGGAAATGCTGCGGGAAGCCGGTATGGATCGGGAAGTGCTGACGCTGCTGAACCTTCATGAGCGCGTCAACCAGCGTCTGGAAGATCAGGCCCGGCGACGCTGGCAGCAATATGTTGACAGACTTCTGGAACCCACGGAGAAATCCGTCACCATTGCGGTGGCGGGGAAGTACGCTTCCCTGCGCGATGCGTATGCCAGCATTGACAAAGCTCTGGAACATTGCGGTGTGCATCTGGGCTGCAAAGTGAACATACAATGGTTGGATACGACGGAAATTAACGCCCGCAATGTCGCCGATATTCTCCGTGGATGCCATGGCGTAATTGTTCCCGGTGGATTCGGATCACGCGGGACCGAGGGCAAAATTGAATGCGTCCGCTTCGCCCGGGAACGTCATATTCCGTATCTGGGAATATGTCTGGGATTTCAGATGGCGGTGGTGGAATATGCGCGTAATGTCTGCAATCTGGAAGGTGCCAACAGTACGGAATTTGACCCGGAATGCCGACATCCAGTCATTGACATTCTGCCGGAACAGAAGAAAATCGAAGGCCTTGGCGGCAATATGCGCCTGGGCGGGAAAGACGTGATCCTGCAGCCTGGCAGCGGCGTTTCGGCACTGTACGGCAATGTCGATCAGGTCCGACTGCGATTCCGGCACCGTTATGAAGTTGAACCGCGCTATATCGAAACGCTTACTAAACACGGTTTGATTTTCAGCGGTCACGCCCCCAATCAACCCATCATGCAGATGCTGGAATTACCGCAGGATGTCCACCCTTATTTCTTTGGCACACAAGCACATCCCTGCCTGACCAGTCGGCCTTTAACGCCCGACGGCCTGTTTGTCGGCCTGGTTGGCGCGGCATTAAAGCGAGCCTACCCGCAGCAAGTATTGCCGACGGTGGGCAATATCTCCAAGGTGCTGGCGTGAACCACAATTTTGGCTTGGCGGTGTTTATCGGAAACCATGTCGGAACGCCCGACTGACTTGTTTATAACACGGCATCCTTGACCGCAGCAAACTTACGCGGTAGTGTATTGACAGCTGCAGAGAAAATTTGGTGAAGACAATGCGTAATCATTGCGCACAGGGCGAAGGCTAAGATGGTAATGGACTGCGTAATTGATCGGGGTCATCAGTCCGATTGAGAATGTTGAATTTTTTTTACAGGAGTTATCTTCTATGGCGGCGACTAACGATACGACAATGGCAGGCACATGTGCCGGTTCCTCATTACTGGCAACCGGATTGGGCACCCTGCTGGTGCGGGTGATGATGGGCATTATATTCATCTACTATAGCGGGCAATTTTTGTTTGGCATGTTCGGCGGCCAGGGAATGCACGCGTTTACGCAGATGCTTTCATCGGATCACCTGCCGATTCTGCCTACGAATGTTTGGGCCTACGCGGCCGGAATTACGCAATTCTTCGGCGGTATATTGATTATTCTGGGGCTGCTCTCCCGTGTGGTCAGCGTCATTCTCATCCTTAACCTGATCGGGATTATTTGTGTATCCCATGCCGGTGGCTTTGGGTCGATTGACTTTCAACTTGCCCTGATCGCGATAGCCGGCCTGATCGTCATCAGCGGGCCGGGAATGATTTCCGCGGATGCCATGATTTGCAGTGGTAAAAAGAAGAAATAAACATCGACGAAATTTGAATTCATTCGTAGCGCACCGCATCGCAAAAAAAATAACATGGGCATTCCGGCGGGTTCTTTTGACCTTCGGCGGCGTTGCCTGCATGGTTATCCCGACCCGTCGGGACGGATATGCGCCCCGCGAGAGCCTGGCCGACGGTCAAACTTCCTGCGCCATAATTGCTCAAGTTATTTCTTCGCGATGCCTTATTTTGTTTTATCGAATTGATGCCGCATGTAATTGATAACGTTCCAGCGTTGCTTGCGGCTTAAGGAATCGCGGAAACTTGGCATGGGGCTGTGGCCATGCGTGATTTTCCAGAAAATGGCCCCATCGGTCTGCGTCCAGAAAGAAGCCTTGGTTAAATTGGCCGGATGTGGATTTAAAAAAGCCCCGGTGGGGCCATCCCCTTTGCCGTTAGAACCATGGCAGGCCTCACAATTTTGAGAGAATATCGAACGGCCCGCTTGAATGGAGGCCGACGACATCGGAATGGGATTTGTCTTTTTTGCCGCCGAACCCGGTGCTTTCCAAGTTGACAGGTCAGCGGGTTTACCGACGGTGGAGATTACAGGTTTGCCGCTGCCAGTTACAAGAGCGGCCCCAACAACAACCACGACAGCTTTTGAAATATTCAATAACATCCGCATAATCTCCGATATCTTTTACCATAATACCACCCAGCAATCACTTTGTGATGCGGGTATTAACGACTATATACTATCATGGCACGAACCGCATCATTCAAGCGGTTGTATTTTTCCCGCCCAATTATGACGTGACGGGACAAATATCCGACCGGTATGTATCGGCACCAATAAAATCAACAGGATCATGGCGATATATAGGTGGAAATCTTAGGCTCCATTGGTAAAACACTTAGGCCCAATTAGGAACAATTCCTTACACGCCATCACGGACAAATCCCGATTTTATTTTCTTGCACACTCGCCGATGATTTCCCCATGAGCTACGCGGAAGCGTCGGCGGAAGAATTCACTGGCTCGTGAAATGTTTCACGAGCGTCTTCCGAAGAGATTGGCAACAGTGCCGCGTGATGTGTATTAATTCGAAAGGAAAACTGCGTGATCAAACAGATACGAACGATGGTGGTAGTTGGTGGATTAACCAGTATTTTAGGAGTTTCGTTGGCGGCTGGATTTAATTTGAATTCCATCCGGCGGCAAATTCATTGCGTTGATTCATGGCGTGCTCCGGCTTCCGCAGCCTCAACAACCAACCCCGTTGCAATGACGCAGGCATCGATACGTGCTGGCAGCAGCTTATTTTCTTCAAACTGCGAGGCCTGCCATGGGGCCGATGGTACCGGAGATGGCCCGACCGGGGCGTTTCTAAGTCCACATCCAGCAAATTTAACCACCGCATCGTTCTGGTCGCAGGGTGAAGGAGCTATTTTCTGGAAAATTACACATGGTCACAGCCCCATGCCGAGTTTCCGTGATTCGTTAAGCCGCAAGCAACGTTGGGAAGTGATTGATTATTTGAAAAAACAATTTGACAAGCATTAACCGTGAAAGCATTTCTTGACGTAAAGCGGAGTGCATGTTAAAGAATGTCTCAGGCGGATGGAAAATTAGTTAGCCGCAAGGCTTGTTATAAAGTTCTACACGGCTATTCGGCACGCGCGTGCCGGGCCGATTTCAGGTGTGCGTTTACGGAAAGGAATGTGCCATGACACACAAACGCAGAGTTCTTATCAGTTTGGCGGCGGCGCTGGCAATTATGCCGGCGGCGGCGGCGGCCTGGGCTGATCCGGCGGGCGGCGGAGCCGACTACCAGAAGCTGGAACAAAAATATCAGCAGCTTCAAAAGCAGATGGCCACCATGGCCAAGCAAATGTCCACCATGCAGAAAGAACAGGCGGCACTTAAAGCCAAGCAGGCCAAAACCGCCACCACCAATACAGCGGCTATCGATCGTGAGGTCAAACGGCTGTATCGGCGGGTTATGAAAGACAGCCAGAAGATATCTGATCTGGAACCGGGCAACATCCAGGTGCTCATCGCGGGCGATGTGAACTTCCAGTTCCAGAATGTGCAGGGTTCTCACTCCACATTTTACGCTGACTCAAGCCCCATGATTCAAGTGCGTATCGATAAGAATATCTTTGTCAATACCGCATTTGATTTCTATACTGCGTCCGGCGCAGCTGGAGGCAGCGCGGCCGACATTGGTGCCGCCAACATTAACTATGAACTTAACAACTACATGACACTCGGCGGCGGTCTGGTCACCAGCCCCATAGGTGGCATTGTCGGGCAATATAACCCGGCACCATGGAATCGCTGGCTGGTTGATGGCTCGCTGGAAGATGCGCTTCTGCCGGGAAATGAACTGGGCGTGTGGACCCGCGGCGGCATCCCCGCTCCGGACAACATGGGCTATTTCACATATTTCCTTTTTGTGAGCAACGGCCCAGCGCTAACCACCACCACAGATCCAAACGGAAATACTTACAACAATCTTCAATTCGGCAACTGGGACCCAGCAGCGCAGAATGGCAAGACTGTCGGTGGTCGATTCAGTTACATTCCCATTCCCAATATCGAAGTGGGATATTCGTTTGAATGGGCGCGCCCCAGCGCGGATGGCTCCGTCACGACGACAAACTCTCTGATCAACGCCGTTGACATCAATACGTATTATGTCAACAAGAAGATCGACGGATTGTTCCGCTTCCGCGGCGGCTGGACTTGGGATCAGGTTGGCCAGGGCATTGATCCGACCAATACATTTAATTTAGGCGGCATGTCCAACGGCGGCCAGCTTGAAGTGGCTTATCAACCCAGTCTGTGCGGTATCAAGTACCTCGACAAGATGATGGCGGCCTTCCGTTATGATCGCATCGACGGCCCCGCATCGTCTAATTTCTCCAGTGGTGCGTCACATGAACAACGTTATAGCGTTGGACTGGATTACTGGCTGCACTCCAACGCTGTGCTGAAGTTTGAGTATGAATTTGACAATCTCTCAAACAACATGCACGGTAACAATGCCATGTTCGTTCAGTTTGCTGTTGGTATCTAAGTTGCCTCTGGCATCTTACTTGAGGAGTTATCTCATGAATTTTATGAAATATAAAATCACTAAATCCATCGCTTTAGCGGGAGCCGCAACGGGATTATTGTTGCTGGCCGGGTGTGCCAGTAACAAATCCACCAAATCCGCAGCCGCCGCCGCGAAACCGGCGGTGTGGCCTTTGACCATTAAGGACCCCGCCGCCAATGAATCCGGCGCTCAAATATGGGCCGAAAACTGCATGCGGTGTCATGAACTCCGTTCGCCTTCCCAGTATACGCCGGCGCAATGGGGTGTGATTATCCAGTACATGCGGCTGAAGGCCGGGCTAACCGGCACACAGGCCAAAAAGGTGTTGGCCTTTTTGCAAAGCGCCAGTGCCCACTGATGAACTTGCTCTCTCCCAACGAGACGGTCTGACTGCCGAAGTTTAGTCTTCGGCAGTCAGCCGTTGCGTGGGAGTTCATCGGTCTAACATGTTTTGCTACGTGGAGCTGCAAATTGGCTTGTCGCTACGCGTCGGCCCACCTGTATGGCTTTTGGCCGATACAATGAGATCATGCGGTTCCGACGAAATCCCAGGACAAGATGGCCCGATAACGACTCGTGGCTATAACAAAGGATTCCCGCTCATGGCTGCCAGGCTGCGTTCACTATTTCGACGATTTGGTGTCTTGTCCCACCATCGCAGCCGACACCGGGACTTCACGCGGGGTCATCTTCCTTCCGCTGATACTGCTGGAAACAATCTTCCTGGTGGGCACATCCTCCAGGGCTGTACGGCGGCCATGACCGGGCCGCCAGGCATGACGCAGGGAGTTGTACTTGGCGTCGTTGATGATTCGGACACGCGCCTTTTCAGCGAGATCATCCACGGCCACCAGCCGCCCCTCCACCAGGATGGAGGCGTAATCGTCGAGCTGGTCAGTGAACACATCAATCTCGAAACAAACCTGATTATTGGCACGGAGAATATCCCCCTTGCGGCCAGTCATCGGAACGCGGAGATAGATCGTATTTTCAATGCGGCAGAAAGGCAACGGAATCGCGTAGGGACGGCCCTGAATATCGGCCATGGCCAGCCGCCCGATGAGGGCGAGGTCAAGGAGTTTGAAGATTTCCGTTTCGGACATGGCAATCATGGGTAATTCCGGCTAAAATAGAATAATTAGATACGCATGTCGATATTGTACAGGACAATTCATATGCGTCAAGATAAGGAGTGCATACTATGGCCAGTCAATACAAGCATTCTATGCCGACCGGTTCATCGACAGCACGGCCGGATTATACATCCGCGGATTTTCCACATTCTCCGCTGGTGGCTTTTTATGAAGTCACACGCGCCTGCAACCTGCTTTGCAGGCATTGCCGCGCCGAAGCACAGGCGCACGGCCATCCGCTGGAATTGGATACGGCGGCATCGTTATCGCTTGTGGACAATTTGGCGGAATTTCCCAAACCACCACTCCTGGTGCTTACCGGCGGCGACCCCATCAAGCGACGCGACATATTCCAGATCGTCAATCACGCCGTTGCGTCGGGTATGAAAACCGCCATGACTCCCTCGGCCACCAAACTGGTTACCACCCATGCCGTCAACCAACTGAAGAAGGCGGGACTGCATCGCCTTGCGGTAAGCATGGATGGTGCCGACGCCGCCACGCATGACGGGTTCCGCCGGGTTCCCGGAAGTTTTCAGCGAACGCTGGAAATTATTGCCGATGCCGCCGCGTGTGATCTGCCGCTGCAAATCAACACGACTATTGCCCGGCACAACTTTCACCAGATTGATGCCATCGCCGACGTGCTGGCCACCTTTCCCATTGTGCTGTGGTCCGTATTTTTTCTTGTTCCCACTGGCCGGGCATTGGCCGATCAGCGCATCACAGCGGATGAATTTGAAACCGCTTTTGAAAAACTTTATCGGCAGGGTCGCAAACAGAAATACGCCGTCAAAACCACCGAGGCCCCCCACTATCGCCGATTTGTGATTGAAAAAATGCGGCAACGGTCTGATGCCGATTCGCCCCGCCCGGTGATGCCCAATATCGTCGGGACCAATGATGGTCGCGGTGTCATGTTCATCAGCCACATCGGCGAAATATTCCCCAGCGGATTTCTCCCCGTGGAATGCGGTCGATTTCCGCGCGACTCAGTGGTTCATACCTATCAATTCTCTCCACTGTTTGTGGATCTGCGCAATCCGGACAAACTGAAGGGAAAATGCGGGGCCTGCCAATATCGGGATATCTGCGGTGGAAGCCGCGCCCGATCCTACGGCCTTACCGGTGATCCATTGGCGGCGGAACCGGATTGCGCGTATGGGGCAAGCTATTACCAGAAAGAAATCTCAAACAGGAGTCTGCCATTATGTTCAGCGTGACGAATTTACTCTGTGATCATCAGGCGGGAAATGAACGCCTCCGTTATGGGCACCGCAACGCCCAGGGTGAAGCGGAATTTACTCCCCGCCCGGTCGTGGTCTGGGCGGTGACCAAATCATGCAACCTCCGTTGCGTACACTGCTACGCCTCCGCCACCAATACCCCGGCCCCCAATGAACTTACCCATGAAGAAGGCGTGGCGTTGCTGGATGATCTGGCCGCATTTCATGTTCCGGCGGTGCTTTTCAGTGGCGGTGAGCCGTTAAGCCGGCCCGACATTCTTCCCTTAATCCGCCATGCGCGATCACTGGGATTGGCCTGCACCCTGTCCACCAATGGCCTGCTGATAGATGAACAAATGGCGGATAACCTCGCGGAATCAGGCTTAAAATATGCCGGCATCAGCATTGACGGAATCGAATCCCGCCATGACAAGCTCCGTGGGAAATCCGGCGCATTTCGCGGCACACTGGCCGCGATTGAGCGCTGCCGTAAACGCGGCATAAAAGTGGGTGTTCGCTTCACGGTTCACGGCCTGAATGTTGATGATCTTGACGCGATATTTGATATCTGCGTGGCCAGCAATGTTCAGCGGCTTTGCGTCTATCATCTGGCGTATGCCGGGCGTGCCGACAACATGCAGAAAGTCGATTTATCCGCAGCGCAGATCCGTAACGTCGTGGATCGCATTTTTGAAAAAAGCCGGCAACTGCACCGTCAGGGCATTGCATTGGAGGTTTTAACAGTCGATAATCACGCTGATGCCGCTTATTTATTGCTCAAATTGGAAAAAGACGATCCACAGCAATATCAGAAAGTTCGTAACCGTCTGGAAGGCACCGGTGGGAACCGCTCCGGCTGCAACATCGCATCGGTTGATCCGATGGGCAATGTTCATTACGACCAGTTCACCTGGCATTACAACTGCGGCAACATCCGCGAACAGCCCTTCAGCAAAATATGGACCGACGCCAGCGATCCGCGATTGGCGATTTTGCGTAATCGCAAAGCGCATTTACCCCCCCGCTGCCAGTCATGCCGCTTTCTATCGGTCTGCAATGGCAATCTCCGTACCCGCGCGGAAGCGGCCACCGGAGACTGGCTGGGCTTTGATCCGGCCTGTTACTTAAGTGATTCAGAAATTGGCTTCACGGGAAGCGGCAATACAACGCCACAACATCTCCACGGCGGCGCGGCGGTAGAACAAGGCCCTGCGGCAAATGGGGCGTTGGAACATGTCGGAATTCATTATGCACTGCCCGTTACCGATGGAGTTGCGAATTGATTGAATTACCTTTCAGAATTATTCAGGGCGGGATGGGTGTGGGGGTATCAAACTGGGTTCTTGCAAAATCGGTAGCCCGACATGGTCAGCTCGGAGTTATTTCCGGTACTGGAATTGCTGCCGTTCTCGCGCGGCGTCTGCAATGCGGCGATCCGGACGGGAACTTCCGCCGCGCCTTTGACGCCTTCCCATATTCGCACATTGCAACGCGGGTTTGGGATCGGTACTTTGCTTCCGGCGGCATACCACCAGCCAGTTCCTTCAAATCCACCCCGATGCCGAATGTTGAATTCAGTCGCGCGATGGAAGAATTAACCGTCTTAGCCGCATTTTCAGAAGTGTTTCTTGCCAAGGAGGGGCATTCGGGCCCCATTGGAATGAACCTTCTGGAAAAAGTGCAAACGCCCACACTCCCGACGCTCTTTGGAGCGATGCTCGCGGGAGTAGACTATGTACTGATGGGAGCCGGAATTCCGCGTTTTATTCCCGGCGTGCTGGACGCTCTGTCGCGTGGCGAACCCGTTGATCTCAAAATTGATGTTGAAGGTTCCAATTCCGCGGAAAGTTTTACCACCCGTTTCGGTCCCGCTGATTTTATTGCCCAGGACGTTACGGCCACGACGCATCCGCCCCCACAGTTAAAGCGCCCCTTGTTTTACGCGATCGTTTCCTCGGCCACCCTCGCCATGACGCTGGCGCGAAAGTCCAATGGTCGCGTGGATGGCTTTATAATTGAAACCCCCGTTGCCGGCGGACACAACGCTCCTCCGCGCGGGCCGCTGCAACTTACAGAACATGGCGAGCCAATATATGGCCCGCGCGATGATGCCGATTTGAAAAAAATTGCCGAGATCGGTCTGCCGTTTTATCTGGCCGGAGGATTTGGAACGCGCCAACAACTTCATTGGGCAATAAGCCACGGCGCTGCCGGAATTCAAGTTGGCACAGCCTTCGCTTTTTGTCGGGAGTCCGGAATCAGTGCTGACTTAAAACGGCAGGTTATTGACATAGCCATCTCAGAAGGGGCGACTGTATTTACCGATCCACAAGCGTCGCCCACGGGCTTTCCATTTAAGGTAGTGGCACTGCCGGGAACTATCTCTGATCCCGAAAAGTATTTACAGCGCGAACGAAAATGCGATCTTGGCTACCTGCGCAAAGTTTACAAACGCCCCGATGGAACACCCGGCTATCGCTGTGCCGCGGAACCCGTTGCCGATTATGTGGCCAAAGGTGGCCTGGTGGAAGAAACCGTTGGCAGAAAATGTCTCTGCAACGCGCTATTTGCGACCATTGGTTTGGGGCAGGTTGGTTCCAATGGCATTTCTGAAACGGCCATTGTTACCGCGGGTGATGACGTTGCGAATATCGGTCGTTATCTTCAGCCTGGCCAAACCTCTTATTCCTCCGCGGACGTTCTAAATCACATCCTCAATGGATAAGACAGACGGTAGGCCCATGTACGGGTTTAATTTATTATTCCGGGAAAACTGCCGGTCCGCGACACTTTACGCCGGTAGTCTTTTCGAGGGTTACAAGCCACCGCATTGCGTCGCACTCCCAAAAAATCCTGAAGGACTTCTTGACACAGCTGCAAAATGCCCATAACCTACAAAATAGACCAGATTAAAGGAGATTGTTATGGCTAAACTTTTCTCGGATATTACTAAAACGATCGGCAATACCCCGCTGGTGCGGATTAATCGCCTGATTCCGGCTGGGCACGGCATTGTTTATGCCAAGTGTGAATTTTTTAATCCGCTTGCCAGCGTCAAAGACCGTATCGGTGCCGCCATGATTGAAGCGGCGGAAAAAGCAGGCCAAATCAATAAAGACACGCATATTATGGAAGCCACCAGTGGCAATACCGGCATTGCCCTGGCTTTTGTATGTGCGGCCAAGGGTTATAAACTCACGCTGTACATGCCCGAGAGCATGTCCTTGGAACGCCGAAAACTGCTTCGGATTATGGGCGCTAATCTGGTGCTGACCCCCGCCGCCGAAGGTATGCCCGGAGCTATTCGCCGCTGCAACGAGGCCGCCGCCGCCGATAAAAACGCCATTGTCGCAAAACAGTTTGAAAATCCGGCCAACGTTGAGATCCACCAGAAAACCACCGCCGAGGAAATCTGGAATGATACCGACGGCAAAGTGGATTGCCTGGTGTCGGCCGTGGGCACCGGTGGCACCATCAGCGGTGTTGCCGGCGTAATAAAAAAACGCAATCCCAAGTTCAAAGCCATTGCCGTTGAACCCGCCAACTCACCAGTTATTACCCAGTGCAAAGCGGGACAGCCATTAAAGCCCGGCCCACACAAAATTCAGGGCGCAGGCGCCGGATTTATTCCGAAGAATCTCCAGGTTGATTTGGTGGATGAAGTCATCCAGGTCTCCAATGAGGACGCCTTTGAATGGGCTCGCCGCCTGGCGCGGGAAGAAGGTATCTTGGCCGGTATCAGCTCCGGTGCCAATATCCGGGCCGCCGCACAAGTGGCCGCCCGCCCGGATATGAAAGGCAAAATCATCGTGGCGGTCATGTGCTCCACCGGAGAACGTTATATCAGCACTGCAATGTTTGACGGCCTGGACGCCTAAGGTTATTGCAGCGGCAAATCCAGACGAAAATTGGTTCCTTTTCCCGGATCGCTGGTGAAGGAAATATGTCCGCGATGTTCTTCAATGATGCGGCGTGTGGTGGCCAGGCCCAATCCGGTGCCCCCCTTTTTGGTGGTGTAATACGCTTCAAAGATATGTGGTGCCGCGGCAGGCAACACCCCCTGCCCGGTGTCGGCAACATCCACATAAACCCGCATGTGATCAATATGCGTGCGGATAATTAAATCCCCGCCATCCGGCATGGCCTGTACCCCATTGAGTATCAGATTCAACAAGGCCTGCTTGATCAAATTGGGATCCAGCGGACAGACCGGATCTTCAGGGCACAAACTGGCAAAAAGCCGCACGTTGGCAGCCTGGGCCTGCGGACGGAAAAAATCGATCAAATCCCTTACCAGATCATTTAGACGCATCGGCCGTGTGTGCAACTCCAGCCGGCCGGCATAACGCAAAAAGTCGTCAAGGGTATGACCCAAGCGATCCACTTCTTTCCGCAATGTGGCCGCGCGCGAACGACTTGCTTCGGCCCCCGGCAGTTGCGACAAATCTTCCTGCATTAATTGTAAATTCAACTTGATGGTTGAAAGTGGATTTTTTAATTCATGCGCCAATCCGCCGGCAAGTTCGCCCATCCGGGCAAGCTGCTCTAAACGCGCCAGTCGATCACGCTCCCGCACCATGGTATCATCGGTGGAATCCTCCGATCGCACCGTTGTCGGACCGTTGTGTGTTCCTGGCTCAACCATGATGCACCGCGTTGTAAATCAAGCCGACGCTGTTGGTGTCGCGCTGCCGACCGCCGGAGCGGCAGTCCCTGGTGCCGCCGCAACCGGGTGCGGGTTTTCGTCGCGCATGGCCTGCTTGCGGGAAAGCTTGATTCGCCCCTGATCATCAATGGCGATAACCTTGACGCGCACTTCTTGTCCCATTTTCACTTCATCCAAGGCGTTTTTGACATATTTATCTGATAATTCACTGATGTGGCACAATCCATCAACACCCGGAATCACCTCAATAAACGCGCCAAATTCTTTTATGGATGAAACCTTACCATTGTAAATCCTGCCGACTTTGACATCTTCCGTCAGACGTTCAACTTCTTCACGAGCGCGTTCCGCCGCGTCCATTCCCAAGGCGGAAATAAATACGGTCCCGTCATCTTCAATATCAATCTTGGCACCGGTGGTTTCAACAATTTTCTTGATCGTTTTGCCGCCGGGCCCGATGACTTTGCCGATCTTTTCGGGATTAATGTGAATGGTCAGCAAACGTGGAGCAAATGGCGAAATTTCAGCCCGATGCGATGGAATTATCGCGTGCATTTTTTCCAGTATCTGTAAACGCGCAACGCGGGCCTGTTCCAGCGTCGCAGCGATCTGATCGAGGCGCAAGCCATGAATCTTGAGATCCAATTGGATGCCGGTAATTCCCTGTGTCGTACCGGATACCTTGAAGTCCATATCACCAAAGTGATCTTCCTCACCGAGAATATCGGTGATTAACACTTCACGACTTCCCTCCGTCACCAGACCAATGCTGATACCGGCGACCGGGCGGATCAAAGGCACGCCCGCATCCAGCAGCGCTAACGTGCCACCACACACCGATGCCATGGAGGAACTGCCATTGGATTCCAGAATATCCGATACCACACGAATAACATACGGAAACTGCTCCGGCAACGGCAGTACCGGTTCGAGTGAACGCTCGGCCAGCGCTCCGTGACCAATTTCCCGTCGCCCCGGCCCCATGATGCGTTTGACTTCGCCGGTGGCAAATGGCGGAAAGTTGTAATGCAGCATGAACTTTTTGGAGTATTCTTCACCGAGTCCATCGACAATCTGCTCATCATCACCCGTGCCCAGCGTGGTTGTCACCAAAGCCTGGGTTTCACCACGACAGAACACGGCCGAGCCGTGTGTCCGCGGCAACACGGCCACCTGACCGGAGATGGGGCGAATCGTCGTATGATTACGACCATCCGGCCTTACACCGGATAAAATCAGTTCACGTACGACTTTCTCCTCCACTTGTGAAAATGCGTTGGCCACCAGACCAGCTTCATAAGCCGGTTTGCCAGTGGCGGCATCCACCGCGGTCAGCTTTTCCATAATTTCTTTTTTTATGACGTTGACGGCTTCGTAGCGATCCTGCTTACCGGGAACTTGCCGAGCATGTCGCAGCCGATCGGAATATCCCGTGACAATTTGCACCAGTTCCGCCGGAGCGCAACGCAGCGTGCATTCCTTGGGCTTGCCGACTTTAGCCGCCAGATCATGTTGCAAAGCCACCAGCTTCCGAATAGACGTCTGGCCGAATTCAATAGCTTCCATTATGGATTTTTCGGACTGCTCGCGTGCTCCCACCTCAATCATGTTGATATGATTTTCCGTGCCGGTCAGCAGCAGGTCCATGTCCGAGGCATCCATATCCGCCTGTGTGGGCATAAGCACCAGTTTCCCGTTCACACGACCGACGCGCACCGCGCCAATCGGGCCTTCAAACGGAATTTTGCTGATAGCCAGAGCGGCTGATGCCCCCACCATGGCCAGAACGTCCGGATCATTCTGCCCATCCGCGGAAAGTACCATGGACTGAATCAAAACTTCATCTATATATCCCAAAGGAAACAGGGGCCGAATGGGACGATCAATCATCCGCGCGGTCAACGTTTCCTTGGTGGAGGGCCGACCTTCACGCTTGATAAATCCACCGGGGAATTTACCCGCGGCGGATGTTTTCTCACGATAATCCACCGTTAATGGAAAAAAATCAATTCCCGGGCGCGGGTCGGAAGTGACCACCGCGGTCAGAACCACGGTATCTCCAAACTGAACCAGTACCGCACCATCGGCCTGCTTGGCCAAAAATCCCGTCTCAATGGAAAATTTACGACCGTTTAATTCCGTCTCAACCTTTACTACCGTCATATTGTATATCCTTCAACAAAAAAACTGTCTAACGAACAACTCTTACCGACAACTTCTACAACATCATGTTTCCATGCCGTCAACCCGCCACGTAACTGAATCGTGACATTAAATATCCGCAGGGCTGGTATTGACAATACCCCCGCGATTTTTCAAAGCCTGAACAGATGGTGAAAAAATATTCACTGTCAAAGCCCAGTCCGCCACGTCCCCTATTCATAAATGAAAGGGACTGCTTTCCAAGGCACCGGGATAAAGGCCTGCTTGCAGAGACAAGGTTCACCTTTACCACGCGCCCGCGGCTGCACTACTTGCGCAGTCCAAGGCGGGTGATAATGGCCTGATACCGTTCTGGATCCGTGCGCGTCAGGTATTTCAGCAGGCTGGAGCGCTTTCCCACCATCTTCAGCAAGCCGCGCCGCGAAGAGAAATCCTTCTTATGCGTTTTCAGGTGCCCCGTGAGGTCATTTATCCGCTCGCTCAGCAGGGCGATCTGCACTTCCGCTGAGCCGGTGTCTTTTTCATGGGTACGTGTATCGGAGATTATCTGCCGCTTTTTTTCCTCGGTGATCATTACAAAAGGCCTTTCGTTATTTTTACTACGGGATACTGTCAGCTCATGCCAACATGTTCCTCGCGGGAATTTAAGCCTGATTATTATATCGCATGCAGGCACGGCTGCAAGTAGAGGAACTTTGTGGTACCTTTATGCCATGTGCGACACTTCACGTAGTCCGACATTGGAGATGCCACTTGGCGTAGATTTGACTGATCGTCAATCTCCTATTAAAATAATCGGAATAGTAGTTAATTGGTAATTGATGTCATTAATAATCGAGATAATACGGCTATGACACTTAAACTCACACATCTTAAAGAACTGGAAGCTGAAAGCATCCACATCATTCGCGAGGTCGTCGCGGAATTTCAAAATCCGGTCATGCTCTTCTCCAGTGGTAAGGATTCTTCAGTCATGCTGCACCTGGCCCGCAAGGCGTTCTATCCCGCACGCGTGCCATTTGCCTTCATGCACATCGACACCACCTGGGACTTCAAGGAAGTCTACGCCTTTCGCGATCACCTCGTGAAAGAATATGACCTCAAACTCATCGTCAGCACCAACTTTGACGCCATTAAAGCCGGAATTAATCCGTTCGATTCCGGCAGTGTCAAATACACCCACAACATGAACCTGCAAGGCCTGCTGCTGGGGTTGAAGAAATACCAGTTTGACGCCGCCTTCGGCGGTGCCCGACGGGAGGAAGAAAAATCCCGCGCCAAGGAACGTATTTTCTCCTTCCGGGACAAACATTATCAATGGGACCCCAAAAATCAGCGGCCCGAAATGTGGAACCTGTATAATGCCCGCATCAACAAAGGAGAAAGCATCCGCGTATTTCCCCTATCCAACTGGACGGAACTGGATATTTGGCAATACATCCACCTTGAAAAAATTTCCATCTGCCCGCTTTATTTCGCCGCTTTACGCCCCGTTGTCCAGCGTGATCCGCAATTAATTTACGTCAATGACAGCCGCTATCCCCTCAAAGAAGGTGAAAAGCCGGTACTGAAAAAAGTCCGGTTCCGCACTCTGGGCTGCTACCCGCTGACCGGAGCCATTGAATCACAGGCCGATACGCTGCCCAAAATCATCGAAGAAATGCTGCTCTTCAGACAATCCGAACGCTCTGGCCGGGCCATTGATCACGATGAGCAGGGATCCATGGAACAGAAAAAACGTGAAGGATATTTTTAACCTTACTCCGACCAACCTTTACCCCGCGCGCCGGGATCGGCGGTAAGGCCGGATGGAAATGTTAATGACCATAACGGAATATTAAAATTGTGATCCGAGAATAATTCAAAAATAAAACAATCAGGAGTTTGTCCCCATGACCGCCATTGAATCAGCCCTCCATGAAGACATCAATACCTATCTGGAACGCAACCAGGCCAAGGAAATGCTCCGCTTCCTGACCTGCGGCAGCGTCGATGACGGAAAAAGCACGCTTATTGGCCGCCTCCTCCATGACACTAAAATGATCTATGAAGATCAACTTGCCGCCATTCGCCGCGACTCCGTGCGTCACGGCACCACCGGCGGTGAAATTGACCTCGCGCTTCTAACCGACGGCCTGAAGGCCGAGCGCGAACAGGGCATTACCATTGATGTGGCCTATCGTTATTTCTCCACCGATAAACGCAAATTTATCATTGCCGACACCCCTGGCCATGAACAGTACACCCGTAACATGGCCACCGGCGCATCAACCTGTCAACTGGCCATCATTCTGGTGGATGCCCGCCACGGCGTTGTGGCACAAACCAAACGCCACAGTTTTATCTGCTCTCTGCTGGGAATCCAGCACGTTGTCGTGACGATCAATAAAATGGACCTCGTCGACTGGTCGCAGGAACGCTTTAATCAGATCAAGGCCCAGTACACCGAGTTCGCGGCCAAGCTCGATATCAAAGATGTTCATTTTATTCCCATCAGCGCGCTCAAGGGGGATAACGTCGTTGAAACCAGCACCAATATGCCATGGCATAAAAGCGGCCCCTTGCTCAATCATCTGGAAACCGTCCATATCGCATCTGATCGCAATATGCAGGATTTCCGATTCCCGATCCAGATGGTACTGCGGCCAAACCTGGATTTTCGCGGCTTCGCCGGCACCATTGCCTCCGGCTCCGTCCAACCCGGTGATGAAGTCATGGTGCTGCCATCGGGCCGTAAAAGTCGCATCAGATCCATCGTCACCCTGGATGGCAAACTTGACGCAGCCCATTGCCCGATGGCCGTAACGCTGACCTTGGAAGATGAAGTCGACATCAGCCGTGGCGATATGCTGGTGCATCCCCACAGCGTCCCGCAGTTCGGGCAGGACTTTCCCGCCCGGATCGTCTGGCTTAGTGAAAAGCCGCTGGATTTAACCGCCGGGTACCTTATCAAGCAGACCACCCGCACCACCCCCGGCGAAATTACTTTACTTAATGGCATAGACATCAATACTCTTAATGACACACCCCTCGATACGCTGCATCTTAATGAAGTCGGACGATGCAGCATATCGGTTACGCAGCCGCTGGCCTTTGATGCCTATCGCCGCAACCGCGCCACCGGATCGTTTATTGTCATTGACCGCCATACGTTCAATACCGTCGGCGCGGGAATGATTCTCGAACGTGAACAGCCCAAAGGCGCAGTTGATCCCTGGGGTAGCACCGCCGCACCACGAAACCGCCCGCAAAGCCACATTTCGCCCCGGCAGCGCCAGCAACGCCTGGGCCAGAAGCCCGCCACGCTGCTTCTCACCGGCCTGACCGGATCAGGCAAAGCCACCACAGCCTATGCGCTGGAAGAGAAACTTTTTGAACTTGGCAAAATCGCCACCGTATTGCACGGGCAGGATCTGCGACGCGGCATGACCAATGACCTTGGCTTTTCCGCCGATGACCGCTCCGAAAATCTCCGTCGCGCTGCCGAGGTCGCCCGGATATTCAACGACAACGGGCTTATCTGCATCTGCGCCATGTTGGCCCCCCACGCGGCCGTCCGTGAAAAAGTCCGGAGGCTTATCGGAGAGGGCCGTTTCCTCGAAGTGCATCTCTCGGCTCCGCTTGAAATATGCAAGCAACGCGATCAGAGCGGCATGTATAAACTCGCGGAGGCGGGACAAATTAAATCATTCCCCGGCGTCAGCGCCGCCTATGAGATGCCATCAAATCCCGATCTGGTTTTGCCAACGCATGAAATCACCGTGGCCCAATGCGTGGAACACATTCTGGCCCTGATGAGAACCAAAGGCTTACTCACCGGTGACAGCGACTGGGAGATTTGAACCGCCGACTCAGCGTTGAGAATCTCACTGCCACCACTTATTATTTCATTGCGGTTATGGTGGGCTGTATGCGCCGGCCATTGCTCAAATTATGCCGATGCGGTTATTCTCTGGTGATGCACACAGAAGATATTGACCGCATCCTGCTTACACACACCGCCATCGCTCGACGGGTGTCCAGAATGGCCGGAGAAATTGCCGCCGATTATGGAAATCGGGAAATCGTTATTGTGCCGGTACTTACCGGGGCCATGATTTTCATGGCCGATTTGATTCGTCGCTTACCATTGAAAATGCGAATTGATGTTGTGGCGGTATCCAGCTATCCGGGCCGCCGCACCACCAGCCGCGGAGCATCCATCATGTTTCCTGGATGTTTATCGGTAAAGGACCGTGACGTGCTGATCATAGATGATATTCTGGACAGCGGCCAAAGCCTGCAAACGGTAGCCAGGTTAATGCGCCGGCGCGGAGCCAAATCTGTGAAGACCTGTGCCCTGCTGCGCAAGCCTCAGGCGATCGCAAAGGGCCGCAGCGCGGATTTTCTGGGGTTTGATATTCCCGATGAATTTGTGGTGGGTTACGGTATGGATTACAACCACTATTATCGCAATCTTCCGTATATTGCAGTGTTAAAATCGAAAATTCTGATCCGCGCCAAACCGAACGCTCAAAGGCATTCGCGGTAATATCAGTCGAAGAGAATACATACGAATATTTTTTTGGAGGGGCGGACGAAATCTGGCACCGGGTACGAGCGACAATCGCGAATGCCATTAACATAAGCATACGACGCATTGGTATCAATGACATTAAATCTTTCCTCCCCATGCGATCAATGCCTTGACCCCGGACTTTGAGTTTATGCGCCAGAACAATGTCCTTGCCGATCCCGGCGGCGGTTTTTTCGCGGAAAGGGCCGACGTGCTTGACCTCAGACATTGTCCCGATGCGACAGCAACCGGGGATAACGTGTGGCGGTTTGGACAATTAACGCGCCGAACATGACATTGGCCATGGCAAACCAGGGACGGGTGAATTTTGCGGGATCATTTTTATCAAATGATTCGTGCATAAACCCGGTGCCGGCACTGCTGCGTTTCAGTTGCTTTATGGCCCAGGCGACCTCGTGCGAACGTGTCGCGGTCAGACCATACATGATCAGGCTCATGGGCCACACATTGCCATCGGCGGTGTGAATACTGCCGATACCTTCAAATTTACCGCGATAGAAATAGGGGTTGCCGGGTCCCCATGCAAATGCACGCGATGCCTGATATACCGGATCATCCGCAGCGCACAACCCCAGAAAAGGCAAAGCAATGATACTGGGCCAATTGGCATCATCCATGAATGCCGCATTGCCAAATCCATCGACCTCATAGGCGTAAATCGCCCCGAATTCGCCATGCGTTTTAATTCCGTAGGCCTGCACAGCATGGCGCAATGTTTGCGCGAATTGAGAACAAGCAATTACCCGACCGCGATCAATCCCCAACGCCTCATATAGAGCGGCCAATTGCTCCAACGACACTGCCGCAAACAGATTATCCGGAATATGCAGTGGATACGCAACCGCATCATCCGATGGCCGGAACATCGTGCTGATCATCCCCACCGGCTTGGCAGGAAAACCGACGCCGCCGCGCGGCAATGTATCCGTGCTGTTCCAAGCTGCCCGCTGGAAACTGTATGGGCCGGGGCCATCTAGACGCTGCTGCGCATGGAATGTTTCCACAATGCGATCCATTGCCTTGCGCCACGACACATCAAACGGCGTGGTATCACCGGTGGCCTGCCAATATCCGTGCGAAAGATGCACTACGGCACAAAGCGAATCAATTTCCCATTTGTGCTCCCAAACTCCCGGAGCCATGTGCGTATGATCGCTGCGCCAGGGGGACTTGTCATGGACGGACTTGAGAAACGCTTCGGCATAAGGTGATATTAGTACGCAATCGGCGATGCGATGAATAATACCGTGGATCATGGCACGCAAATGCGCATCATCTCTGGCCAGCGGAAGGTATGGCCACATCTGATACATGGTATCCCGCAGCCACATGGCTGGAATGTCACCGGTGATTACAAATGTGTCCGGTTTTCCACCAGTTTGGCTGAATTCCACCGTCGTATCCAGTGGATTTGGATAGCAATTCTGAAACATCCACGCTACTTCCGGATCGGCTATTTGCGCCGATATTTCATGAATCTGCTTTTCCACCGCAGCCGATACAAAGCGCCGCTGCCCCACCGGTGGGCGGCGCGATGGCCGCATCGGAGCGGAACGCACGGTTGAAGCGGCCGCATAGAGGCCGGTGGCTGCCACCGCCGAGGTTAAAAATTCACGTCGTTTCATAGTTTGTGCACTCCTACTGCGTTAGCGTATGGGCTAAAAGAAAGTAACTGCCTCCGATCGAGGCTTGATTAATAAGCTTAAGGGTATGACCCGGTTTCGGCGGAGCGTTCCACGCCCCCGTGTAAAACCCGCCGGGCATACAACAATGGTTATGGGCATACACCAAAGAGCGTTGGGCCAGAGCCAGGAATTTTTTGTCACCGCTGATTTTATATAATTGGATGTACCCATCTATTAACACCCATGCAAATACCCCCGGCCCGCTGACGGAACCGTTGGATGGGTTTATCCATTGGTTCCTCGCCGCCACGGCCAGTATTTTCGCCCGGCGCAAATACTTCTGTTGACGGGTAATGCGATAAAATAAACAGTTCGCAATCAGCATCGTGCCGGTATTGTATGTCCATTTGGTGCGGGTAATTGTTCCGTTTAATGCAATGTTATCAAAATAAAGATAATCTTTGCGATCCTGAAGGTGCTTGTTTACCCACACATAAAGTTTTCGGGCCGTGCGCAGATAAGCGTGCCGCCTGGTGATGGAATAAAGTTTTAAAGCATCAATAACAGCCGGTCCGTTGGAGCAGGTATTTTTAGACGTTTTCGCCTGTTCATGCCAGAATATTCCCCCGCCAAGTGCCGGGGATTCGCCGCTTACAATAAACTTGAAATCACGCTCGGCGATAGTCAGATATTCACGGTTGTGCGTTGCGGCAAAAGCCCGCAACAAACCCCATGTCATCCATTCATTATCATCATAATATCGATTCAGCGGAGCTTTCCCCGGCCTGACATCAAACCCGCCTACGCCGTTGCCGACCCGCCAATAGGGTTTCAAAGTGCGGATGAATTTATGCAATGTATGCGTATACCTCGGATCACACTTCACGGCTTCGGCGAGCATCAAAAGCTCCATGGATTGTGGCCACGCCGACGCTGGCTGCCTTTGAGGTTCATAGCGTCCCGAATGTTCCACCGCCATAGCCTTCCCCGCCAACACGTTACGTTTGGGCAGGTAAAACACTCGCAGTGTATTTCGCAGAACCGTTCGGCCCCAAATTTGCAGTCGCTGTACAATTACCCCTTGGGATCCATGCAAACGCGACTGCATCGCCTGAAACAATTGCTCCCGCTGGGCCGCAAGAGGCAACAATGCTGTTGACGACAAACAAAGTGTCAACGCCAAATAAAAAGAATGCCGAATTACCATGCGCTGAAATCCCTGATGCTCTGTCACGATGGAGCAATCGCATTCATCCCAATTTTGGCGCGGGGACCGATCTGATTGCTGATGCGTAATCGGCCAGTCACGCTATTACCCATGACCACCGCGATTGCCGCCTGACGTTCAATGGCAATTTGGCGCTTGTCGGCATCCATAAATTCACATCCATTTACAATCAGTTTGCCGCGGCGCAATGTGATTGCTGGAGTCCTCCGGTCTTGCTGCGCCCAGGAGCTAAAATGACAGCCCGTAAAGGTCGTCTGGCACGATCCTTCCAGTATGGCCATGCTATCCGTCAGCGGCCCGCCCCAGAATCCGCAATTGGTGAACTTTACCGGACCGGTGTTTGTGGCACCAACCGCAACGGATGGCGCACCCATAAACTGGCCATTCACAAAGGAAATACCCGCATGTCCCTGGCCCGCTTCCACCCGCACCGAAACGGATCTGGTACCCGGTGCCCCCTCGTCCGAACCACATTGCGTCAGTACCACATTGGGTTCACCGCTGGGTGTACGTACAAAGTGGTAGCCCGTCTTATGACAAATTGCGAAACAGTTAAACATATATTCCCAATCCGTCCGCCCGATCAGGAAGGCGGTGGCCTCCCGGGAGGTAAAAGCCATGGTTTTCACATCCGCACGCCAAAATGGCCAGAAATGAACATCCTCCACACGACCGACATCTTCACACTTATCGATAAACAGTCCTGTTTTCAGCGGCTGGCCATAAAGCCCGCGAATATAATGCCTTCCGCCGGTAACTGTTCCACAATCCACACCCCGCCATGGATTAAGTAACGTTACGTTCACCAATGATCCATTATCCGAAAGTTGGCGCACGGTCCATGGATATTCCACCGGCACGTCAGGACAGGTCTGTTCGGGATAAAAAATGGTCAAACCATACAATGTGCCATTTTGTCCCAGAGAAATAAATGGCGTACCATCCGGTTTCCCCTTTCCTTCTGTGGCCAGCAAAAGACTTCCCTTATTTTGGCCGGTATTACCGCGATTGGGAGCGCGAAAAACACCCTGCAGCGTTACATCATCCGGCACATGCAGTGAACCCCGCACCAGATATTCGCCACGCGGCAGCAGCACCACATTTCCCCCCTCTTTTCCGGCGGCATCGAGTGCTTTCTGAATCGCTGAAGTATCATCTGCCTTGCCATTGCCGCGCGCGCCGAATTTGCGGACATCAAGATATGGTTCTTCCAATCCACCAGTTTTCGGTCTTGGTTCCCGTGGCCCCGCCATGGCCAAGCCCCCCATGATTGGTGCAGCCAAACCAGCGAGCGCCGCTCCACCGAGAAAACGCCGCCGATCTAAAATCCGTCCCGCGTGCGAAGAAGTTAACTTAGACGCATCCAGTAAACCGTTGTTATTCTGCTTCTTCCGCGGCATACAATATTGTCCTTTATTAACTTTAATCCAGGCTATTTATGACCAACTATTGTGTACACACCGGCCTTGGGCAAATCGATGTAACAGCGATTGCGACTCTGGCGAACGGGCATCACAGTCACACCATTTACCGCGACAGACCGACCAGCAACGCCAACCACGGCGTGTACATTTGTAGGCAAGGCCAGCGACATGGATTCTCCCGCGCCGGTTTTTGCCACCCGCAACACGATATTTCCATGTGGTGTTGGAACACATCCGCGAGCCCACTTCAAGCCGCCCAGGTGCGGCACAACAGTGGCCTGCGAAAATCCGCCGGAGCACGTTTGTATGCCCAGAACATGCTCCGTAAGCCAGTTGGTTACACCGGTGGACCAGCCATGACATAGGCTGACAAAATACCCTTGCCCGTTATCCGCCTTGAGATGGCGATGGAAATGCTTCTTCGGCCAGGCGTTATCATACGCTTCCCAAAACGTGGTGGCCCCTTCACGGATCATGCCGCCCCAGTATTTCTGTGCAAAATTCAAGCCTTCATTGGTATGACCAAGGTGCCCCACGGCAAACAATACAAAGTTGTTGTAATAAGGAGAGGCCTGTTGCTTCCATGATGGGCACTTCGGCCCCAGAATTTGCGTATAGATCGCCGCCCGCTGCGCCGCGGTCGCCACATGCGCATCAATCGCCATGGCGTTGACTTGCCGCAGAGTGGTGAAGGTGTGCGTTTTAGGGTTGGACAGATATTTGCGCGCGGCATGAATAAGTTGATGATCCCATGCGGTATATTTTTCCGCGTTGGCCCTGTCTCCCAGCGCCTGGAGCAGAAATACCGCCCGTCGCACGGCCCAGCATGTGTATAAATCGGTGGCGGCAAGTGCTTGCGGGGTGTTAACGGTCGGCGTATTCCAGTTGCCATTGAGTTTAGGTGCCCAATCCACAAAACACCATTTCTTATGCTTATTGACAAAAATATTTTTCCGATTGAAACCCTGTTTCATATACCGGAGCATGGAAAGCAGAAGTTGATGCTGCGAACGAATATAACCGATTGCACCGGTATGTTTATAAAAGTCTGCCAAGCCACAAATCCATGCATTAGAATAACCTGGAATGTTATTGACATAATCTGTTGGCAAGGCCGTGGCAGGCCGTCCACCCTGCGCTTCTTCACGCAAATCTCGCATGGTTAATTCCATCAGAAAGCGATCCAGAAATACATTGTTGATGACCTGCCCGGAAACCTGTAAATCACCCATCCACATGGCCCGGTCACGTTTGGGCGCATCCCAGATTTGCTCCTGCATGCACAAGTGCGCGGTGTACGCGCCGGTGTACCATATCCTGGTCAGTAACGGATCGGAACAGGCAAATGCCCCGCGGTATTGCACTGGATAATACTTAAAATCCAGCCGCAATTCATTGAGTTTAATCGGTCCTGATCCCTTGAAACTTACGGTGGCATAACGAAAAGCGCTGTAGGGGGTGGACTGAGTTTTTCCGTCCGCCAAATTCAGCGTATGCACCCCACCCCACGGCCCATGTAACGCTTCACCACGCGATTCACCCGTGCCGATCAGCACCGTGCCGCCGGTACCACGTACCTGAATGCGGCCTGCCACCTCCTCGCCAAAGCTGATCAACAATTCCGGTTGTTTTTTGGATTTTCCAGGCGCTACCACCAGCCGAATATGGTGCGCGGGTGCCAACAAAGAACGCCCCTTATATTCCGGACGAATCGTGGCAATATCCTCCGGTGTCAACGCTGCCGGCACTGCGGCCAGACCTCGGAATGCCGCACGCCCATGCAGCACGGTTACCCGCTGTGGTTGGAAATATAGGTGTGCCAGATAACCGCAGGAAGGCCAGGGCGTTATCTGCCCCCTTGGGGTTTCGCCGTAAGGCGCTTGGACGACGGCACGCGCCCAGGTGGAGTCATCAAATTGCGGCCGAGTCCAAGCCACCCCCGTCAGTGCACCGACCGCCATACGCCAGTGGCTGTCGGTCAGACACAGGGTTCTAGAACCCGCCCGCATCCAAAGGATCACGCCCGCCGATCCGGTGGCATTCGCGGCGCGAACGGCCACCGTGTTGTCTCCCGGATGCAGCCATTTGGCCACGGAGACTTCGCAGGCGCGACGCCATACGTCGCCACGGACAAGATGCCATAATTGGTTTCCACGATGAAGGGTTGAAGCGATTTTTGTACCGTTAAGAAATATCTGTAAATGGTTCGCCGCCGCCGCGTAGAGTGTCGCCGAGGGCGGTATCGTGGTCAATGTGAATGAATGGCGCAAGTAGACTACCTGATTATTGTGGGTGTGTGCAGCCCAAATCCAAGAGGCAATCTCCGTTGGGCGCGACACAGCCACAGGCCGTGGCAGCCCGTATGTTGGATCTAAGGTGGGCGGGCGGTGTGACCAAGACCGGGGCGCTGCCCCCATTGCCATAGGCGCCGCCAACCCCAACATCCACACGGAGAAGCCACAGATGATGGTGACCACGCCAACGATGAATCGGTCATTTTTAATTATGCCATATCGTTTAACCATACCGCGAAACGTTGGAATGCGACCACTCATAGGCAATAATCCTCGTAAGAACACAACCAATCGATCATGGTATCGAACGGGAAAATCATACGCAACAACGTACTGGCCGGAGTTAAACCCGTCCGAGCCGGCAGTAAAGGCTCCGCATCAGTTCACGAAATGGGGTTCTTGAGGCAGGCTGTGGCCGCCAATCAACGCGACATGCTTTCGCGACCAGGCATCACAACACGTCGCTTGCGCTGAGATAAATCGTGAAAACTCGCGACTGTTTTCCACGCTGCGGTGAACGCCGCCCTTTTTACGTCGCCACGATCCGCACGGCACGGAGAGATCGGAA
>JAJYGE010000538.1 GCA_021785155.1 Planctomycetota bacterium | reverse complement strand
CGTGGATGGAACAGTCCCCGAGACGCACGAACTCCTCGGTTGGTCGGCAATCGTTCAACATCTTTATGGCAGCAGGACTGTTAAAAAACGTTCGATGTTGCGATTGGCGACACAAGCCGCCATTAAATTGCAACCTCTATCTTCACCTCTGATGGTTGGCGGTGGATCGGGCAGTGTCGTACGTTATTTGCGAAGCGCCTTTGGGGGCACCGGCATGGTTCCGCTGGCGGCGGGTGCTGCGGGCAACGGTGGCAAAGGGCAGTTAGGGGGCTTGGCCATGACGCCCGCCGCAGCAATGGATTTGCGTCCCGGTGCCGCCATCGCGGTGCCCCTGCTCAATGGCGACATGGACATGTCCGCCATTGGCACCGTAACGGATGTGGTAAATGGACATGTCTATGCCTTTGGCCACCGCTTCTTCGCGCAAGGTCGATCCACATTGCCCATCGCCGGTGCCTACATTTACACCATTCTCCCGGATGTAGAAGCATCCTTTAAACTTGGTACAAGCTTTACCCGGCAGGGACGCCTGATCATGGATCAGGCGACGGGGATTGTGGGCCAACTTGGCATGTCGGCCCCGTTCGCGCCGGTCACAATGACCATTGAATATCACAATCCATCATGGCAAAAGACCTTTCACTATAATTTGTTTCTCGATCCGCGCACCAGTATGCAGTCGTTGGGTGCCGCTCTGGTTGGCACGATGACCGCCAAACGAAAAGTGGTGGCGAAAACCGGTAATTACACCGTGCATATCACCGGACATATTCATTTCGCCGGGGCCGATCTGCCGGTGAACGATTATTACACCACCGGCTTTTTTGATCCCAATAATGTATTGATGCCCGCGGCTTTACTGATGAATAATCCATTCAAAGATTTGAAACTCAAGGGTGTGAATTTGCATATTTCCGCCAGACCGGCGAGTCGCGCTGCGGTCATCACCTCGGCAGTTGTGAGGCGGATGACCGTGCCACCCGGCGGCGTGATTCGTGTACGCGTGACAGTCAAGCCGTTCCGCAGGCCGGAACATTATGTCTATCTTCACATACCGGTTCCCGCCAACACCCCGGATGGGAATTACAATTTGGTTGTAGGGTCTTCCAATTCCGTTATTCAACAGGAAATGACTTATTTTCCGCAGCGTTTTTCGCCCGGAAGTATTGATGATTTAATCGCCGATATTAAACATCTCACGGCTTATCGGGATAATGACATATACGCCCGCCTGGTGCTGAATATGCACGGTGTGGATCAGCAACAGCTCGCCATGCCCAATCTGCCGTTAAGCCGTGTCGCGATCATGGCGGAGAATCCGCCGGCCAATTTGTATCCGCTGTTTAATTCAGTGCGGGAAGTTGTCCCAGCCGGCGCAATTGTCGAGCAGGGGGGGCAACAGTTTACAATCAAAGTAAGCCGCCACGCTGATCGGCGTTTTGTAAAACTTACACCGGCACCCGGATTTCCGGGGCTGCCGGGGCCAATGGGGCCACCACCGGGATAATCACGGAATTGCGCAATCGCTGGCCATCGCGGCAACGGTGCGCTGCGGGCAAAGTCAGTTGAAGATGTCTGGCAAGTAACTGGAGATTTCATGTTTCGTAACGCCAAGCTTGGATTAAAAAAACTTCTGCTCCCTGTCCTGCTGGGCCTGTTGGCCGGATCGCCCAGCGCCTTTGCGGTGCATCCACAAAGCTGGAAATTTACCGATGAGGCGGCATACGCCTCTGGTCACTTTCACGGGGTTGTCGTTAATAACTACGGCGATCTGGCGTTAAGCAGGCACTTGAAAACATTGCTGCCAAAGACCGGTTTTGATTTTATCAATGCCATTGCCGTATCTTCCCATGGAGAAATCTGGTTCGGCACAAGCCCCAGGGGTAAAGTGTACCGAATCGTCAACGGCAAACCGGTCGTGGCGTATACGCCACCCAAAACGTCGGATCAGATTTTGTCGCTGGCGTTTGAGAAAAATGGAAAGCTTCTCGTGGCCGCGTGCGGCAGCAAAGCCGAACTCGTGGAATTAACCATCGGTGCCGGCGGAAAAGTCGCCGCGAGAACAATATTTCAAAATTCCGCCGTCAAATATATCTGGTCTATTTTGCCGCTTTCAGATGGCTCAATGATTCTTGCAACCGGCCCCAACGGCGAGGTGTGGAGCATCAGCCCCGCTGGAAAAGCAAAGATGTTGCTGAAAACCGGGATGCATAATGTCACCAGCATGGCCATCGCTCAGGATGGTTCGATTTTGGCCGGCACCGATGGGCCGGGGCTCGTGATTCGGATAAATCCGAAAACCGGCAAATCCTATGTTTTAATGTCCGCCAACCATGCGGAAATTTCCGCCTTGGCGGTGGATGGTGATGGGGATATTTTCGCCGCAACTGCGTCACCGCATCGGGCGAAGCTTGATGGCGGAGTCTTTACTCCGGTTCTGCACCCGAATGGTCGTCCTGTAGCGGTTGGGGCCGGCATTCAGATGCCCGGAAAAAAGGGAAAACCTGGTAAAAAAGCGCATGGTGACGCGGCCCCCGCAAAGCCTGCCGCTGAACCGACGCGCATACCCGGTCCGTTTCCTTCCGCGGACAGCGATGATTCCGCCTCTACCGCACCTGCCGTAAAAAGCAATGTGGTTTATCAGATCAGCTCCAGCGGGCGCGTTCGTGTGTTGCTCAAGGTGCCAGATATGGTGCTGTCCATGCTGTATGCCAAGCACCACCTGATTCTTGGACTTGGTGGTCACGGGCGGCTGCTGTCCTATGATCCCTTCACGCAAACTGAAACCTTGCTGGAGCGCCTTAAGCAATCAGACCTGCTTAGTCTCGCGGAAACACGCAATAATCGCTTGCTGATCGGTACGGCTAATCAGGGGCAAATCTACCAGCTCACATCCAAGACCCAACTTACCGGAAATTATGTCAGCAAAGTGCTGGACGCCAAACTTCCTGCCAATTGGGGTGCTGCGCATATTGACGCCAAAGTGCCCGCAGGCGCGGCAGTTGATATTCAAACCCGCAGTGGCAACGTGCGGGATGTGAAGACCTCCGCAAGATTCTGGAGCCGCTGGTCATCGTTGATGCCGGCCAACAGTTACCGAAAAATTTCCAGCCCTCCGGCACGATTTCTGCAATTCCGCCTGGTTCTCAAACGCGGTGGCAAGGGGGCATCCCCGGTAATCCGTTCCACGCGCATCAGCTACCAGCAGATCAACGTTCCGCCGGTGCTTAGCAGCGTGCAAACCAAATACCAGAGCAAACCGGTGCACGCCGTGCTGGTAAAATGGAAGGCCAATGATCCTGATGGTGATACCCTGCAATACACGGTGCAATACCAGCAGAAAGGAATTCCTGTCTGGATTCGCATTGCCAAAGATATTTCCGCGCATCATTATCTCTGGCACCTCACCGGTATTCCGGATGGCTATTATCGAGTAAAGGTTATTGCTTCTGATGCTCCGGACAATACTCCGGCCACCACGCAAAGCGTAGCTAGAGAATCCAGCCGCATCTTGGTGGATAACACCGCTCCCGCGATTGCCGGTCTGAAATGGCACCAGACCGCCGATGGACACATCGTAGTCACCGGCGTGGCGTCTGATAAACTTTCACCAATCACGGCGGTGAGCATTCAGATAGATTCTTCAAAGAACTGGCGTCCGGCGGCAGCTTCTGCTACTATCTTTGACTCTCCGCTGGAAGCTTTCCGCGGTAGAACAGGTGTGCTGACCAGCGGACCGCATCGAATTGTGGTAAAAGCTGTTGATGCCGCCGGGAACGAGGCCTACGCATCCGTGCTCGTAACAGTGCATTGATGCGGCAATTTTGATACTTTGGAGTTGAGTCGTGCATTATCCGCATAAAGTCAGCAATCGTAAGCGCGTTCGTAAAATTGGCTTTCGCGCCAGGATGAAAACCAAAAAGGGCCGGCAGTTGATGAACCGCAAACGCCGCATCGGCCGCAGCGTCAACGTGGTATGATATTGCTCTATGAGCGATACCGCATCCACCCGCCGCCCCAACCGTCTCATTGATTCCCGCAGTCCGTATTTACTGCAGCATGCGTACAATCCTGTGGATTGGTACCCATGGTGCAGCGAGGCATTGGAATTATCCCGCACCCGCGGCGTGCCGATATTTCTTTCCATCGGCTACTCTGCCTGCCACTGGTGCCACGTCATGGAGCGGGAAGTCTTTGAAAATTCACAAATAGCCCAGTACATGAACGCCCATTTTGTTAATATCAAGGTCGATCGGGAAGAACGCCCCGATCTTGATGAACTCTATATGCTTGCCACCCAAATAACCACCGGTTCCGGTGGCTGGCCAATGAGCGTTTGGCTTACGCCCGATCTCAAAGCCTTTTACGCCGGAACATATTTTCCGCCCGAAGATCAATATGGTCGCCCCGGCTTTCCCTCGGTACTTTCCGCCATCAGCGCGGCCTGGCACAATAAACGCGATCAAGTGCTCCAGCAGGCCAACCATATTGCTCAAAGCATCACCGAGCATCTCAATAGGACCGGCAATACGGATATGGCCATTGATTTTCCGGGATGGCGTGCCGCCGCGCTGGAAGAATGCGACAAACGCATGGATTTAACCTGGGGCGGCTTCCGCGGTGCCCCAAAATTTCCGCCGCACCAGACACTGCTTTTATGGATTGTCCTGCTGGAACAGCAGGCGGCAGGATCGATGCCACCAGCAACAATTCTCTCCAGTGATTCAGCCGCACAAATTCGTTCCTGGCTTACGCTTACGCTGGATCAAATGGCAGCGGGCGGTATTTACGATCAACTCGCCGGTGGGTTTGCACGTTACAGCACCGATGAACAATGGCTGGTTCCGCATTTTGAAAAAATGCTCTATGACAACGCTCAACTTGCCCTTATTTACACCCGGGCAGGCGCGCTGCTCAACCGCCCCGATTACACGCATATCGCCAGAGAAACCCTGGATTTCTGGCTCCGTGACATGACCGCGCCGGATGGCCTGTTTTTCAGCAGTCTCGATGCGGACAGCCAAGGCGAAGAGGGAAAATTTTATATTTGGGATTGGCAGGAGATTTTAACCGCAATTCCAGATCAATCTGATCGACAATTGGCTTGCGAATACTGGGACTTTTCACCGGAAGGAAATTGGGAAGGCCATAATATCGCCCGCGTCAGGGCAGATGTTTCCCAACTCGCGGCGCGGTTTGGCACGATACCTGAGTTGGTGCAGCGGCGTTTGCGGGATATAAAAGCCCATTTGCTGGCCATTCGGTCGGCGCGGATTAGGCCGCATTGCGATGATAAAATTCTCGCCGACTGGAATGGCCTGATGATTCAGGCTTTAGCGCAGGCGGCCACGCTGATGAGTGAACCGCGCTATTACCAGGTGGCCGATCGGGCGGCCTCCGCAATTCTTGCTGTTCATCGCAATGCCGCAGGCCAGCTCTTGCACGTCAGCCGTCTGGGGCAGGCTGATATTCCGGCATTTCTCGAGGATGAGGCCTGTTTCGGCTTGGGCGCGTGGAATCTTGCGGTCGCGGCAAAACAATTTGCGCCCCAGAATGCCAACGCATGGGTGCAAGTGGCCCGGCAAGCCGCACAAAATATTTCCGATCATTTTTATCAGCCGTTGACCGGTAGATTTTACATCTCCAGCGACCGCCACGAGCAACTTTTTGTCCGCGTTCCCAGTGGCAGTGACAACGCCGTTCCATCCGCCGCCGCCATGGCCATGAGCTTGATGTTGAAAACCGATATTGCAACGCCCGATACCGCTTATGCCGCCCTCGTAGCGCGCGGCCTGGCCGGTCTTGCCCCGCTGATTCAACAATATCCCATCGCCTTTTCGTCGCTCTTATCGGCGCTCGCGGAGCATCCTCAAAGTGCATTTATGTTCGCGACACCATGAGTACTGTCTGGCGACTGGTTCGATTATTTGTCTTTCGACAGTATTGCGCTTGGAAACATTTAAGAAATCGATTCGGATTGGTCGATAAAATACATCCGGTGGCGCGTTCTAAACAGGATAAAACAATGGCCGAGAGGCAACTTGATCTATTCACGTTTCTAAAAGATCCGATTAAAGATCCAATTTCGGAAGCCAAGCCTCCGCGCATTGCTGATCCGTCCGTGCGTCGAAAATCCGCAGACCGCGGGAAAATGGCAACTTACACCCTGCTCTCGGAGGTGCCATTTCGTGAACATCATCGCTTTTACGACCAATTAGTGGCGGAAATGAAAGCACATTATGGCATTTCAATTCGTAAATGGCGTTCGAGCATGAGTGGCGTGGCGTACGAATTGCATTACAACAATGGCGATGTCCGCCGCATGATCTCGGCCCCGCGTCCGCGGTCTCCGGTGAGCGTCTGTATTTTCATGCACGAGGTCGGTCATCATGCGGTTGGTTTCAAAAAATTCCGGCCGCGCTGTCTGGAAGAATATCATGTCTGGCAATGGGCCTTCGAGCAGATGCGCAAACGCGCCATTCCTGTGGACCGTCGCGTGGAGCGGCATTATCGCCGCAGTATGTACCATTATGTTCGCCTGGCTAAAAAACGGGGCCTCAAAGTTTTGCCGCCGGTTTTGGAACAATTTCAAACCTGGCCCGGATAAGCGACGTTCGCAACTTCACGCAATAAATGTCTTGCTTTTCTTTCCGCTTAAATAACTCTCCATCACGCAACCCGCCAGGTTGTCACCGGTGCAGTAAAAAGCCACCCCCCGGCATAATCGCGTGAGTTGATCAATAAACTCCACCCATTCCATATCCCAGTAGTCCTCAACCAGCGCGAAGCTCGCTACACGTATGCCCGCGCGGCAGCATGTCAGGGCCTCGCGCAATGTCGCCACCGCCGTTTCCCGCCCTGGTGGATACAACAAATGCAGCGTATCCCCATCAACATGTGCGGTGGGCTGCCCATCGGTGATAATGAACATCTGTTTTTGCTCGGCCGGGCGGGAATTTAGAATTCGTCTTCCCATCTGCATGCCCAATTGCAGATTTGTAAAGTGTTGGTGCGTTTTATCCGCCTGCGACAGTGGAATATGCACTTCAATTTCATACTGATGCGTGGATACCGGCTTCGGCATCAACAGCGGCAGCCGCTGTTCGGGAACAACCGTGGCCGTGCTGTAAAATCCAACGATATCCACGGTATCTTGCGGAAAACGCTGTCGAACCAGCGCTGTTAATGCCATGGCTACCTTTTTAGCCGCCATAAATCGTCCA
>JAJYGE010000518.1 GCA_021785155.1 Planctomycetota bacterium | reverse complement strand
CCCTGCACCAGGCGGTTCATGGGGTGCTTCGCCGCGAGGTCGTGGCGCAATTGATTGATGACTCTTTCCTGCGCTGCGGTCAAAGAAAACGGCAGCAACGCGCGGATGCGTTTGTCGACCGCATCATCAGTTCGCAGGGCTTGCGCGTTTTGCAATTGTTGCTGATGGTGACGCTTCATGCCTACGGCCAACTGGTGCAGCAGAAATTCATGAAAAGCCAGGGAATGGCGGGCCAACTGAACAAATTTCCATGCTCCGGGGCGGTGGATAAGTTCATAGGCCTGGCGACGGGAAATCAATCGGCAGGATGCTAAAACGTCGGCGGCAATCCACTCGCGAACCTGCGGCAACAGCAGAGGAATATTATCTTCCATAATGGAAGCGATCACGCGGTTGGATAAATCCGCGGTGGCAGGGTAGATGGGCTTCAAGTCCGGCGCTTCGACAGGAGCATTCGGTCCGGCAAGAAATTCAATGCGGGGCTGGAGCATTTGCGCGCGGGCGTTAAAAAATTTAACTTTTCCGGTGGCCCGAACGCGCACGCCGGGCACAAGTTTTTCCGCCATGAACATTTGATTAAACCATGTCAGCGTGCACCGGCCAGATGGGTCTTCAAGCAGTGCTTCAAAGCGTGAAGGACGGCGACGAATGGCGCGGGTTTGGATAATTTCGCCTTCGACGGAAGCGAGTTGAGCGTTTTGCAATTGTTGAACGGGAACCTGCCCCTGCGACTGGGCGTAGTCGCGTGGAAAAAAATGTAATAGATCGCCGCATGTTTCCACGCCCAGGGCACGAAATGCCACCGCTCTTTTTGGACCCACGCCATGGGCGAATTGCACCGGCGCATCGATGGCCGGCGATGGGGCTGAAGCGGGATGCGAGGATTCACCAGCCATAAGAACGTTCCGTTATCGGCCACGGTGGATAACCGCAATTGCGGCACCGGATGAACGCTTCGGCGATCCGGAGCGTTCCATTTATCGCGCCAGTTCCACAGCGCGAATTTCCCGCAGGACCGTGACGCGGATTTCTCCGGGGAAGGCCATCTCGGCCTGCACACGGTTGGCAATTTCCCGGGCGATCAGGCGCGCGGTGGCATCATCACATTTTTCGGGATCGACAATCACCCGCACTTCACGCCCCGCCTGAATCGCAAAGGCCTGTCGCACCTGCGGGAAACTCGTGGCGATGCCTTCAAGTTCCTGCAGGCGTTTGATATAGCGTTCCAGTGATTCTCTCCGCGCGCCGGGGCGGGCACCGCTGATGGCATCGGCGGCCATGATCAACGGCGTATACGGTGTCGTGGCGGGAATGTCATTATGATGGCCACCGATGGCGTTGAGCACGGCTTGTGATTCATTGAATTTGCGGCAGAATTCCATACCCAGGGCCGGATGGCCACCTTCCTGATCATGGTCCATGGCCTTGCCGATATCGTGCAGCAGGCCGGCGCGGCGGGCGAGCGCGCCATCAAGGCGCAATTCATCGGCGAGCATTTGCGCGATGTAAGCGACTTCCATGGAATGGCGCAGAACATTCTGGCCATAACTGGTGCGGTAATGCAGGCGGCCGAGCATCTCAACAATGCGGGGGTTGAGATTTGTGATATTGGCCTCAATAACAGCTTTTTTACCAACATTACGAATGTTGTTTTCGATTTCTTTTTGGGTGGCGAGAAAAATTTCCTCAATGCGGGCGGGGTGAATCCGTCCGTCGGCGATAAGTTTTTCCAGTGTCAGCTTGGCGACTTCGCGGCGGATGGGATCAAAACAGTTGACGGTGATCACGCCCGGTGTGTCGTCAATAATTACATCGACTCCGGTGGCCTGTTCAAAGGCGCGGATATTGCGCCCCTCCCGCCCGATGATGCGGCCTTTCATATCATCACTGGGAATAATCACGGACTTCGTGGTGCCCTCACTGGTTACTTCCGCGGCATATCGCTGCATGGCCTGAAGCATAATGTTGGTGCTTTTCTGTTTGGCCTCATCTTTGGCCTGTTCCTCTATTTTCTCCACCATTACGGCCATTTCATGCCGCACATCGTCCTCCACACGTTTGAGCAACAGTTGTTTGGCGTCTTCCATGGATAAATTGGTGATCTGGTGGAGAATTTCCTTCTGCCGCGTCAGAGATTCTTCAACTTGCTTTTCTTTGAGTTGCAGACTGGCGGCGCGTTCCTTGAGCGATTTATCCAGCGCGTCAAGATTTTTTTCTTTGGTGGTCAGTGTATCGAGCTTCTGGTCCAGCGTGTCTTCGCGCCGCAGAAGGCGTTGTTCAATATTTCGCATTTCCTCGCGCATGGTTTCGGTTTCGCGCTTGGTCTGCTCCCGAATTTTTAATGCCGCATCGGTGCCGGTGATCTGTGATTCACGCATGTGCTGGTCGGCGGCAAGAGTGGCTTCCCGCAGTAATTTGTCCGCCTGAAGTTTCGCGTCGGCCAAAAGTTGGTCGGCTTCCAGTTTCCCGCGCATGGCCGCCGATTTTCCGGATACCTTGAGGATCAGCAACAGTCCCAGAATGCCGGCCGCCAAACCGCAGATGGCGGCAATGAGCGCCGCGAGCGTGGGATCAAAACCGCTGACGGCCAAAGCCGGCGTGGCGAAAACGATGGGGCTGAAAAATTGAATCATGGTCAACCTCTTCACGATGGGCTTTTAGAACGGCCCGCGCGGAAGGTACAACCATCCCGCCAAAGCCATCCCGAGCCCTGGATGCACGTAAACTCGAATCCGCAACCATGCGGATCGAAGGTTGACACTTAAGGTTGGATATCCCATGGCGGCCCGTTGGCGCAGGCAGTCAAGAGTATCGGGCCGCTTGGTATAATATTGACGATTTGGTGTACGACTGAAAATTATTTTCAGAATACCGTAACCCGCAAGGGCGCGCACTTCATGTCATGCGCGCGAAAGCGTGGACTTTTTTGGCGGCATTCGCACGGTGGATTTGCCTCGCATTCGGCCCAAGCCGACGGCCAGCAGGCCGCGACAAGGTGCTGAAGGGCCATCCGTTAACCCGCTGAAAATAGAAATAAGTCCTGAATTAACCACCTGATTCACCAATCGTCAATTTATATCGATCCACTGTGCGGATCGTGCCGATCAACCGGATAATAATCCAGTATCGACATAAACCAGCCTGCATATCCAAATCGGGGGACTTTTCTATTCCCGCCGATGGAAGGTTTGCACGAAACCTCACAAGCCGTGTCAACCCAACGAGTTGCCCTAATTTTGCCGGAATGTTTCCCTCAGGGACTATCTGATCCTGAAGGGCATCTCCCGCGTTAGCCAAATATTAACAGTGCGGTGAAGGTTGGTCAACCGACGTTTTTCCGCGGATGTATTTTCTCGGGTCGGTCGTGTCGGCGCAGGGCCGAGTTTCTGGTACAACCATTTGGATAAAGGCGGTGCATGCGCCGTCGGAAAATGATCTGGTCTAAGCGGAGCGTTAAAAACATCATGAATATGTCAGGGTATAAAAACCTTCCGGTGCTGGTCACGGGCGGAGCCGGCTTTATTGGATCGCATCTGGTGCGTGGCCTGCTGGAGGCCGGCGCGCGGGTGCGGGTGTTGGATAATCTCCGTGGCGGGTCGAGGGCGAATCTGGCGGAGGTTGAATCACAAATTGAATTTGTTCTGGGGGACATTACAGATCTGGAGCAGTGCCGCAAGGCCGCCGCCGGGCGGAAAATTATTTTTCACCTCGCGGCGCTGGGCAGTGTTCCGGGATCCGTGGAGGATCCCATCGGTTATAACGCGGTGAACATCGGCGGCACGCTCAACGTACTGGAAGCAGCGCGGAGGGAAAAAATTGGCCGTCTGGTCTACTCCGCCAGCAGCAGCGCGTATGGCGAAAGCCCCAGCCTGCCCAAACATGAGGGGATGAAAGCGGCCCCGAAGAGTCCTTATGCGGTTGGTAAATATGCCGGGGAATTATATGCCGATGTATATGCCCAAGTATATGGTATGGCCACCATCTGTCTGCGCTATTTTAATGTCTTTGGTCCGCGGCAGAATCCGCGCAGCGCATACGCGGCGGTGATTCCCGCGTTTATCACGGCGGTTTTAGAACATCGGCGACCGCAGATTTATGGCGATGGCGGGCAGACACGGGATTTTTGCCATGTATCCAATGTTGTATATGCCAATATGCTGGCAGGGCTATGCGCACGGACGCCCGCGGGTGAGGTCATTAATATAGCATGCGGACAGAATATAAGCCTCAACACTCTTCTCGAGAAAATTGCCAACAATTTCGGCCGATCCGTGCAGCCGGAGTATTTGCCCCCGCGTGCCGGCGATGTGCGGGATTCACTGGCGGACATCGCATTGGCCCGTGCGGTTATCGGTTACGAGCCAATTCTGTATTTTGATGCGGGGCTTGAACAAACGGTGCATTGGTATCGCAACGCGATTACGGGCAAATAAGGGAAGATTCACTAAATTATCTGATCATGACTTCCCGGCCAAGATCGCGTCTTTGTGCAGGAATAAAAGTGATCAAGATGGCGTGGATAATGAATAACGCAGTCCGGCGGATATCGGCGATTCGATGGCTTTTGATCGTATTATCAATTCAGGCGATGGGGGGGTGTGTTGATCTTACGGGATTGCCAACCGATCCGGTGGCCGCAACATGGTCGACTCACGGGGCGAGAGTTTATCGGTATCCGGGCCATGTGTATTGCATGCGCGGGTTTCTGGGGATTTTTTCCACAGGCATGGATACTTTTTCCCACACCTTGAATCGACGACATATCATCGTGGCGGCCGCCTTGGCGGATGAGGCACACGAACAATTCAAACACCTTCTGCTGACCGCCGAGGAACACAATAAACTTACCGGCCCGCTTATCCTGGTTGGTCATTCGTACGGGGCGGACGATCAAATTCGAACCGCGCGATTCCTGGGGCGGCACGGTTGCAAAGTCACGCTTCTTCTTCTGTTGGATCCCGTCACGCCGCCCCGCATCCCCGCAAATGTCCGCCGATGCTTTGTCATATATAAAAGTCACCCATGGACGGACTGGTTTCCGGCCCTGCGTGGCGTGCCTGTAACGGCGGCGAATCCGCGGTTGACCAAGGTGACGAATCTAAATATCCGCAGCATGCCGGTGCCATTTCATGAATCCGGAATTGACCATATCAACATCAGTGCCAATCGCGGTGTCCAACAACTGATGCTCCAGGTGGTGTTGAGTTCCCTGCGGCATTGGGAAAGACGTCACAACGATCCGGTAAAGTCGGAAACGTTGATTCACAATCCCCGTTTTCCATGATCTCCCGTTATGATAAAGATATGGAGATGAACGGATGTTGATGCTGCCAAGACTGTCCGCCGCGGCCTCAGGCCTATGGGTTGCTATTTACTGGGCCACCGTGATGGTAAAGGCCATGCGGATCAGCCGCCAGATAGGCAAGTATCCCAACGTCCTGCCGCGTGAAAACACGGGCCGCAGCCTGCGTTTGATCTGGATGCCGACGATTATTGCATGGTGCATTTTGCCATGGGTTTCAGCGGTGCGAGGTTTTTCCGGCGCGTGGTGGCTGCGCCCATTTTGGCCCCTGACGCGACAGACACAATGGATTGGCGTTCCGGGGGCATTCTTCGGGTTCGTGGCGCTGGGGTTGACATTTATCTGCTGGCGGCAAATGGGGCGATCCTGGCGAATAGGCATTGATCCAGAGGAGAAAACGGAACTGGTCATTCGTGGCGCATATCGGGTGGTGCGCCATCCCATTTATACGCTGTCAATCATGCTCATGCTATGCACGCTGATAACGGTTCCGACCATCCTGATGCTGGTAGCCGCGATAATTCATATTGCGCTTATTGCGATGGAGGCCTTACGTGAAGAACGCTATTTGCGTAAAATCCATGGTGCGCCCTATGCCGCATATTGCCTGCGTACCGGACGATTTGTCCCGCGACCGTTTTGGACCAGGCGGCGAGATTTGGCCTAGGCTCTATCATGAATGAAAAACCACCAACACCCGAATTTCCAGGTTCCCGGCAGCCGGACAAGCCCCGCGCGATGATGCGGCTGAACATTTTTCAGCAACTCATGCGGAGTTGGACTTCACAGGGGCCGTATAATGCCGGGCAGGCCATGCGCATCGGCGGACACCATGATATTAAGCGCTGGCAGGACGCCATCAATCCGGTCATCGCTTCAATCGGGTTGGGCATACCGCAGATTCAGGGCGATTGCGTTGTATTTAACGCCGACACACGGGTATTGCCGCAAATCTGCGACGAAGCGCTCTCGGCTGTGACCGTCCGCGAAATCAATAAGCCGTTTGGAACAAATGAAATTCCATTGCGCTTTTTTATCATCCCCGATGGGGATGATCACTGGCTGCTGACGATTTACGATCACTGGGTCGCCGATAGCTGGACAATCCGTGAACTTATGCGTTTGATACTCGCGTGTTATGCCGGTGTATCGGCGAATGGCCAAAGTCCCCTGCACGTTACGGACGACCCATTTGAACGGCTGTTTCATCACCGTCGCGGCTCCATCACCGCCCCGGTACGGATTTTTCGGGCGGCGCGGCGCTATTTTAAGCATCGTCGTTCCTGGCGGTTTGATCTGACCGATCCCCTGGATTTTTCCGCCGGGCTTTCCATGCATGCTCTTCCTGAGAAACTCATCGGCACTCTCATCGCGTTCTCCAAAAGCAACGGGTGCAGCGTCAATGATATTTTTCTTGCCGCGATCGCCATGGCCATAGGACAACTCACCACAGCGCGTCGCTATAAAATTCGCCGCCGCTGGTGGGCGGGTGGTCGTATGTGCGTGAGTGTCGGGTCCATTGTGGATATCCGCGGTTTGGCGGATCAACCGCTGGATCATACATTTGGATTATTTTTAAGTTCCTGTATCAATACATTTTCAAAACCGGAACAACAGACCCTGCCGGATTTGATCCGTCGGACGGCCCGTCACACCCGCTCTTTCAAAAAGCATGGCGGCGCGGTGGCGGCTTTCGGGGAGTTGGCGGTGGTGAAGTATTTTTCCGAACTGTACGAACAGCCGCGGCATAAAGCCTTATTCTTTCAAAAGAATTGTCCGCTGCTGGCGGGCGTATCCAATGTGAATCTTACCGGTGCGTGGATGGAACAATCCGATGGCCTGGGCGAAATGGTTCAAGATTATGTTCGCATTTCTCCCGTGGGGCCGCTTTTGCCGGTCGTATTTGCCCTGACCACATTTCGATCCCGCCTGAATTTGTGTCTGAAGAT
>JAJYGE010000511.1 GCA_021785155.1 Planctomycetota bacterium | reverse complement strand
AACATTGAAATAATGGGTTTGAAAAAACTGCGAGACGCCGGGCGGCATTCCACTGGTATTAAATTCGTGCATCTGGAAATCCTGTGCACCCACACCCACGGTGGGCATAAACGTGGAGAAGGCTTTATCTTTGGCAATCATGGCCTGAAGATAATTTTCCCCGGCAATGGCCAATTGCTCATTGTTGTCATTGGCCAATTTCAGCGCCGCCGCCAGCGTGAGCTGAGGTGGAACAATCAGTTGCGCAGAACTTGTGGCCGGCGTGCTGTGCAGCACCTTGCGGTAGTGCATGACTTCTTCTTTTTGATTCACACAGCCGGCCAGAGATGCCGCGAGGATTACCACGGCGATACTTTTCTTTTTCAACCACATGGGAGCAACTCCTGATTTATCAAACATGATTTAGTCCATGGGCAGCGGTTCATCATGAAACCGCGGTGTGCGTAATAATAGCGCCACCGGTATTACCAACAGAAACAACGCCGCCAAAAATTGGAAGGCGGTCACATACGCCATCATGCCCGCGTGTTGCCGCACTGAATTATACATCATGGCCTGGGCTTCATGCATCGCTGAGGAAACGGAGACCCCGGCATGAATCAAAGCGGCCTTCAAACCGGCTATTGCGGTCACGTAGGCCCGGTTCAGTGAATTCACATTTGCGACCAGATAGGTTTGATGCACCTGCGAACTGCTTTTTACAAAATCAACGGCACAAGAAATTCCGATACTTCCTCCCACATTCCGCGCCAGATTGATAATGCCGGAGGCATCACTTAAATTTCGTTTGGGGATAAAGCCGAAGGCCGCAGTATTAAATGGCACAAACAAAAACGCCAGCCCAATACCTTGTACCGCCCGGCACATCGCCAACGACATAAAACTGGCTTGCAAATTCAGTCCAGCCATGAGCATCAGCGCGATAACATTTCCAGTAACGCCGATACAGATCAGCCAGCGCGTCTGCACGCGAGGCACCAAGAATCCGACCAGCGGCATCAAGCAGAACACCACCGCACCGCCCGGTGCCAGGACTAAGCCCGCAAGTTTGGCATCATACCCCATGAGTGTTTGGACCATCAGCGGCAGCAGCGTGGTGCTGGAATACAGGATGCCGCCAAAGAGGAACATGCCAACGGTGGCCAGACCAAAATTTCGCTCTTCCAGCATTCTGAGATTGACAATGGGATGTTCCTGATACCATTCCCAGACAAACGCGCTAAGCAATCCGAGCACCGCTACCACTGCCAGCACACGTATGAACGGTGATCCGAACCAGTCCGCATCTTCACCGCGATCGAGCATGATCTGCAGGGCACCAAGACCGACTACCAGAAGCCCCAGGCCGACATAATCAAATCCGGTATCACGTAATTTAATACGCCGTTGATCCGCCGGCTCCTGCAGTAATATTGACAGTAGAAATACTGAAACTATCCCGATTGGTACATTGATAAGAAAACACCATCGCCACGAAAAACTATCCGTTATCCAACCACCTAAAACGGGGCCTAACACCGGTGCCACAACCACCACGATGCCGTAAACAGCCATGGCGGTGCCAATTTTTTTCAAGGGAAATATATCTCGCAAAATGGCCTGCGCTCCGGGTTGCAGGCCGCCGCCCCCAAGTCCCTGCAGAACTCGGAACATCAACAGTGTCCCGAATGTTGGTGCCATGCCGCACATCAGCGAACTGATCGTGAAAACAGTCATGCACATGAGAAAATAGCGCTTGCGCCCAAACAGCGCGGACATAAAGCCGTTCAATGGCAACACAATGGCATTGGATACCAGGTAACTGGTCAGCACCCATGTGCTTTGATCAATGGTGCTGGACATGTTGCCGGCAATATGGGGCAGCGACACATTAACAATGGTCGTGTCCAGAACTTCCATGAATGCCGCCATGGCCACCACCGGCGCAACCACCCATGGGTTGAACGTTTTTGGCGGAGTGACAAGTTCGCCTGCTTCAATAGCGGTCATCGCACCTTGACCTCCGGTACCGCGGACATACCTGCGGCCAGATAGGGCATATTCCTGGGCAGGTCCTTAAAAAGAATTTTTACCGGCACGCGCTGGACAACTTTGACAAAATTTCCCGTGGCATTCTCCGGCGGCAGGAGGCTGAACTCCGCCCCCGATCCGGCCTGAATGCTTTGCACATATCCCCTAAATGTATATTGCGGGTAAGCGTCAATGGAAATGGTTACCGGATCGTTGGGCTTCATATATGTCAAATCCGTTTCCTTGAAATTTGCCACAACCCACATCTTGGGACGCACGATGCTTAAAAGCGTTGAACCGACGGTGACATAATTTCCCGGCTCCACAGATTTTTTCGTAACGTAGCCGGCAACCGGTGCCCGGATGGTGCAATAGGATAAATTCAATTGAGCCTGTTCCAGTTCCGCACGCGCTTCATCAATTCTGCCGGTACTGCCACTGACATTGCTTTGTGTTTGTCCGACCTGTTGCGGCACGACATTCACGGCGGCCTGTTGTGCCAGCGCCTTGAGCAAATTGGCTTTAGCCTGCAGGAGCTGTGCCCCGGCGGCAACACGGTTCTCCCGGGCCGCCTCAACACCCGCTTTGGCTTCGACAAGTTCGGCGCGGCGGGAAAGAACAATTTTGCCGGCGGCGGCCAGAATCGCCCTGGCACTTTCAGCGGCGGCGCGATAGGAATCGACCTGTTGCGGTGTAACATCTCCGGATTTCAGCAAGGAGTCGTAGCGACGATAATCCGCAGATGCTTTAACCGCTGTGGCCGCATCAGCCACCTCATCCGCCTGGGCACGGGCGATGGCCGCAATGGCGGCGGCTACTTGAGCCTGGGCCTGATCAAACCCGGCGGCCGCCTGTGCCTCGCCGGCTTTGGCCGTGGCAATGGCGGCTCGCGCAATAGCCACCTGGGCCTGAGCCTGACTTAATGCCGCCGGCGAGGTTTTCTTAATAAGTTGCAGCGCATAGCGGCTACCTTGTCTGGCGGCCAAAGCCTGCTCCAGCAGGGCCTTATATTTGTCCACCGCCGCTTGGTAATCACGGGGATCCAATCGCACCAGAATGGTTCCCTTTTTTACGTATTGATTATCCAGCACCGGCACGCCGAGAACGCGCGCGGAAACCTGCGGACTTATGTAAATAACATGTGCCCGCACGTATGCATCATCGGTGGAGACATATTTCTCCGAGTGTATGTACCAGGGAATGCCGAAAACCAGCGCCACAATCAGCAATACAATTCCACCGATGAGAAATATTTTTTTCCGTTTCTGACCGTTTTCCGCGGCGGTGGCGGCAGGCGGCTTATCGGTGCCGGTGCGGGCCGGTTCAGAAGGTGCCGCGGTGGGTCGCATTCGCGGTGAAGATGTATCCGTTGATTCCGCCATAGTATTTACTCCTTGCCCGCGGCATGACATGCCGCATTGTGTACAGGGTTAAGTAACCGTCAGCTTTCTATTATGCCCTTTTACATGGCCACGTTTTGCTTATCGGCACCCGTCATCGGACGTTGCATGATAGCGCGAATTCCCCCGAGGGAAAAGGTGGTTATATGATCGGCGATTTCATCTATATCCGCTGCACAGTAGCAGCCGCTCCCGCGCATTTTCAGCACTACCGCCCGGCACCGCAGATAATATTGGCATTGACCGGCGATGCTGGAGACCACGAGATTCAATTCACTGGGGGAAAGTTTTCGTTCGCCCAGCAGTTCAATGACCGCGATAAGTCTGCTGCGCCACGGTTCAATAACATCATGAATATAGCGCTCCAGCGCCGGCGATGGCTCAAACTGTTCCAGAGACAACATGCGGAAATACCACTCGGGGCGGCTTTCATCCAGCAGTGAATCCAGGGAACTGCGGACAAACGACCGCAACGCCACCAGCGGATCGCCCGACGCCAGATGATCCACATCTTCCGGCATTAAATGGCGGCTTAGCCGACGGCCAAATTTTAATGTTTCCAGATAGAGATTTTCTTTACTGCCAAAATGATAATTCACCGCTGCAATATTGGCCCCCGCCTTTTCGCAAATTGTTTGAATTGTCGCGCGGTGAAAGCCATGCAGGGCAAACACCTCACCCGCCGCCAGCAGCAGGCGGCTTTTCGTCGAATCATCCTGCGGTTTTTCAATCATTTTTGTCACCATTCGCTCCAATGCGCCAAATCATCTAAATACCATTTTAAAAAGTCCATTTGAAATGTCAAATGGCGGCAAATAAATCCACAAAATAAATACTTTGCGATCCTCCGCCCTCCGGTGCCAATTGATCGAACTCAATTTGTCACGGATCAGGGCATTTCCGGTAGAATTCCGGCCATGAAGGAACCGTCGGCCAACGCTACATCCGCCGAAAGGCAACCCATGCACGCCCATAATATGGCCACATCACTTACGCCACGCCGTCGTTTTTGGATAGTATCGGGCGCATTGGCGCTGGTGCTGGTGTTGCTGCAGATTTTGCAGTTACCGCGCATTGCGGGTTGGACATTCTTTTCTTTTTATGATCCGGGCACCGCCTTAAAGGGTGATCTGCTGATCTCCATGGGAATGAAGCCGGCCATTGACTTTGGTTATACCCATGGTTTGGCCAGCTTAATGGTGGCGCACTGGGGATTTGCGATTCTGGGACGTACTGCGGGAACATTTCTCGTCATGACATCGATGATGGAAGTGCTCATGGCACTGGCGATCGCCCGTTTTGCTCTGGCCATGCGGTTAACACGACCCGCATGGTGGTTTCTTTTTTTGGCGTTGCCCGTGGCCATTATGCCATGTTATCTGACGCTGACACATCCGCTGGAGGCGCTGCTGTTGCTTTGGGCCATAGCGGAACAGGCCTCCGGGCGGCGCGATCGCGCATTGGCGATATGTACCGCATGTCTTTTTGTAAAGCCCTCCATGGCGTATGTGTACGGGTTATTGCTTGTGCTTTGGACATTATGGGAGTGGTATCGCGGTGAACGATCCATCGCCGACTTATGGAAGCGCACCGCGGCGGCGATATTGACCGGACTACTGATGGCCGGGGCGATGATCTGGCGTTTTGGATTTACTTCCCTGCTTTTAACCATTGTGCCCATCACCGGAATGCGCACCTACCACGACACTCACTTTGGCTTTTTCTCCGGCAGCGGCTTGCGGTTCTGGTCGCCAACGTTTCATCCCTGGTATTACTATCTGGTGACGCCCGCGGGCATCTGGCTGGTAATGTCCGGAATGCTGCTATGGGTGTTCATGTTCCGCGGATTGAGCAACAAAAGCACACGCATATCCGGATCTCAAAAGTGTATTCCCGGCGGACTGATTCGTGATTTTGCTCATGCGCCCAATCCGTTCATCGAAACGGCCTTATCCATTGCCCTGATGCACATTGCATTTGTGCTGGGCTTTTACGGATGGAAATATTCATGGCAATATTATTCCTATCTGCCGGTGCTGTTTACCGCCGTGCTCATAAGCCGCTGCACCATGCGGCAGGCGCAGCTCGCGGCGGTACTGGGAGTGCTGGTCGTGTGCAGCCAGGCGCGCAATGCCGGTATTGTATGGTGGAGTTGGCAGGACAAAGTGCGCAACCGGCAAACAGGCTATCTGTGGGCTTATCCGGATCAATTTTCACAGTGGCAATACGTGGTGCGGAAAGTAGAAGGCCATCGCACCCTGATAATTTCCAACGGCTATCTGCCGTGGATGCCCAGGGGAATGTCGATGCCGTTAAGCTGGTTTCCAGAGCCGGGCATTCCCACCGCCATTGAAATGCGACGCTTAAAAAAGGAAGCTGCAGCGGCACATTACGTGGTGATACGCCGTGGCTACGGCAAGTACGGCCTATGGGTGAATCCGGCCTTCGCATCCGTGCGCCACAGGTTTTCCATGGTGTGGCAAGGGACTTACTTCTCCATCTGGCGGAAAAATTAATGTGCCTCCAACCATTGCTGATAATTTTGTCGGAGCATATTGAAGCGGTCACGTGTGCGGACATAGGTTGCCGGAGCGCCCATACGGCCTACGGGATGGAACAACGCGGCACGGATATGCCTTTTCTCCGCATCATAAAGTTCATCCGCAATCCATAGATGAACAATCTGCCCGATAAAAATCAGATTTTCTCCAAACACGCTGTGCTGCACCAGGCGACATTCAAAACTCGCCGGAGATGCGGCGATATGCGGCGTTTTAATTTGCCGCCCCGGCGCACAGGTTAAGCCGACTTTTTCGATTTCACTGGTGCCATTAGGAAAATCGACGGAGCACGCATTCATTTTCTCCACCAACTCTTCAGTTACCAGGTTTACAGTAAATTCGCCGGTTGTGCGTATGTTCAAAGCGGTGTCTTTGGGAATATTCGTGCCGCCCCGATGACCGATGCCCACCGCCATTATGGGCGGTTCAGATCCGAGCATATTGAAAAAGCTGAATGGAGCGGCATTGACAACGCCTGCCGCATCCATGGAGGTAATCCACGCAATGGGCCGAGGCATAACCAAATTGGTCAGGAACTTATAGGATATGGAATAATCCAACTTATTTATATCAAATTCCACAGATACACCACTCCAGACACAAACATACTTTTCACTATTGTAGCCTAATGTTCTTACATTGGCCGCCGAGCCGACCGCCTTGCAGCCTTGACGAATGATACGCCGGGGTGATTGTTGTTATTGTCGGGCTGTGCTGTGGGCTCCAGCATAGCGCAGCATACCGACGCTCTTCGGGGCAGGGCAGGTAGACGGCGAACCATGCTTGCCAGTCGGTGGTGTCGTTCGGCATAGCGGGAATAAGACATCAGAAAATCAGTTCCCTGGCTGCATCATCCAGCGGCCCCAAAAGGCCGGTGAACGCGGCTGCATAATTGTTTCCCGGCTTCTCCGACCATGGCGGTGAATTCACTGCGCCACTGGTCCGCGAGTTGCGGCATATCTTCTCCTTATCCATAGATCGTCGCCGGAAGGAGTTTTTGTTAACCGGAACCGTAATATCACGTTCGAAGCATTTTACGACTCGAACCACGACCACACAAACAGTCTTTTAATCGCATTTTTCCCCAACGCGGCGCTTAGTAGTTTGGTCAATTAAATCCGGCGTTTGCTGGACGCCCCGTGCCGTGCCGCAATTGTTGCGGCACCAGTAGGCAAGACTCATGAATATTCCGCGCTGCAGGCGAGCGATTCCCGTTGACTCGTTCGGAGATGTGGCTTATACACCTTGCTGTTGAGGGTCGGCATGCCGGCAGAAACAGCCCCCGATGGGGCCTACGGCCATCACGGGACAATCGCTTTCGCGCACCACGGTTTCCACCGTTGATCCAAGAAAGAATTTCCCCGCGGTGCTGCGTCCGTGACTTCCAATGACAATCAAATCAGCCTTCCACATCCGGGCGGTGGCGAGAATTTCGCCCGCCGGATTTCCACAGCGCACAAAATGCTCCACTTTCCCGCCGCGCGACCGTTCCACCACGGACCGACATAACGTTTCGCCCTCACGTTTCAGCTTCTCCAGAGTTGCCGGGGTTAGATGTTCAGAATTGGAGATGGATACCGGCGATACATCCACCACATGCACAACCCCCACTTCCGCGCCCAATTCGCCAGACAAGCTTAATGCGGTTTCGACCGCACGGGCCGCTGACGGGCTGAAATCAACCGCGACCAGAATTCGCTTCGCTTTACAGGCATCGCATGGCACCATCGCCTCGGTAAAGCTCCGCGACAGTGAATCCACCAGGGTACCGGCCCGTTCCGCGGATACACCGGCCTCCAGCAGCGCTTTTTGCGCCTCGGAGAGAAATAGCTTGACATTGAATGCCACGGAATTTCCGGACATTATGATTCTCCAATCGGGCGGTCACTTCCGACTCTCGGCCCACTATCGAGTGTCGCTTAATTCTGAACCGCAAACAATCGGAGAATGCGAGGTTCCGACGATCGGAATAATCCCTATTTCAGTATAAGACTTTCACCTAACCAGAGCGTTGGGGGCAGACAATTTCCGGGGGCAGCTTTTGCGGTCGGCAAATCCGAATTATTTTTCGCGGTGTAAAGGCCCCCTGTATCAAGGTGACGGCACCCGGTCGGACACCAAATATTCGGGCCATCCCGGCCAGCAACTCATCCGTGGCTTTGCCATCCTCCGGTGAGGACGCCACCTTCACTTGAAGCCAGTTCCCCACCGACCGTCCCAACTTAAATGTTCCACCACGCGGATGAACTTTTACGGAAAGAATCATATCCGCTCCCTCCCAACGGCAACCAACGGCAACCGCCGGACAAACCGTTTCCGCGACGGGGCGGGCACCTCGGGAAGTTGATGGAATTGTCGGCTTTAAATCTTTCACCTATACTTCTCCTCTTTGATGGTTGGATAATTCATGATGAAAGGTGTAACCATGTCCAGCGGAAAAAGCAATGCGGTCATCGGACAATCCGGCGGACCCACGGCGGTCATCAACCAGTCTCTGGTCGGCGTCATTGAAGAACTGCATCACCATACTGAGATTAACCGCATCCTTGGCGCCAAACACGGGGTACGCGGTATTGTAAATAACGATTTTATTGAACTCAACAATGTCGCCGCGGATTTGCTTGAGCGCGTGGCCCAGACCCCTTCCAGCGCCTTAGGTTCTACCCGCGACAAACCCGATGAAGCCTATTGCCTTAAACTGCTGGAATCTTTCAAGAAAAACAACGTTGGCTACTTCTTTTACATTGGCGGCAATGATTCCGCCGACACCGCCCGTATTGTCAGTGAAATGGCAGTTAAAGAATCCTATCCACTGCGCGTTTATCATGTCCCGAAAACCATTGATAACGATTTGCGCACCACGGATCACTGCCCCGGCTTCGGCTCCGCGGCCCGCTTCGTGGCCCTGGCGCTTATGGGGGACGACCTCGATAACCGCTCGCTGAAGGGAGTTAAAATTGATGTTATCATGGGGCGCGATGCTGGCTGGCTGACGGCATCTTCAGCACTGGCCCGGCAGGAAGAAAATGACGGCCCACATCTTATTTATGTTCCGGAAGTCAATTTTTCAGATGATGAATTCCTCGGAAATGTTGATCGGATTTATACCCGCCTTGGCCGATGTGTTATCGCGGTCAGCGAAGGTATCCGGTACAAAGTTGGCGACAAAAACAGCCTGGTAACTGAAAAAGCCATCCAAGGCGGAGAAGTCGATGCCCATGGCAATAAGCAGCTTTCAGGTACCGGCGCTTTAGGTGATTATCTCTCAGAAATGGTCAAATCCAAATTAGGCGTTCCACTGCAACAGAAAACCGGCGGAAAACTTCGCGTCCGGGCCGACACATTCGGTTATCTGCAACGCAGCTTTCCCAGCATTGTCAGTCCCACTGATGCCCATGAAGCCCGGCTTTGCGGACGCTTGGCAGTGCAATATGCCATCAAGTCACCGGACGGTCTTTCCAGCGGATCGGTCGCCATTCGACGCCTCGGCGACGATCCGTACAAAGCGGACTTTTTCCCCACGGCTTTAAGCAATGTCGCCCGGCAGACCAAGCCGCTCGACACCACCTATGTGGTAAATGGCTGTGACATCAGCAGTGCGTTTATCCGCTATGCCAGGCCATTGGTCGGGGCATTACCCATGGCCGGTCGTCTGTTTTAATTCTACAGCGCTGTACAATTAATTTCTTGACGGGTCCGATGGAATAATGCCGGGCTTCAGAAACTCCCCGGCGGTTCGCAACGACACGGATCGTGACAATTTCAGCCATTGATCCACTTTGGCGTGAAATACTTCCTCCGGCGACGCCTCCGCCACCATCCACGATGCCGCATCCAACTCCTCTTCAAGTTGCCCCGGCGACCATCCGGCGTTACCCACGATGTATTTTATGGCATTCATCTTGCGGCTCACGAGTTTCTGAATCGTTTCGCCATTAATGGTCAGATAGATACCCCGCCCTATCGCGGCATCGGCTTCGTTGGGCAGCGTGTGCAGTACCATCACCGGTCCGGGGCACGGACCGCCATGATATAACAGATCATCGCACCGGCAGGAATCTTTGCTGATCTGCTTCCATGCCTCGCGCATTGTGGTATGCGAAGGGCGATTGACCACCACCCCCATGGCTCCTTCTTCATCATGGCGACACAACAGCACCACAGCCCGAAAAAAATTCGGATCATGCAGTGACGGCATGGCAATCAGCAGACAACCCTGAAGAGACGTATTCATCCGTGCACGCTTTCAGGCAGGCTCCAAATGCCACACGCGAGGATTCTGTCATTGCGGAATGCTCGTGCACATCGAACCTGCGGACACATCTTTAGCGCATCACCCATTTTTTACCCGCAAATTGCGGATTCGGAGAAATCCGGGATGCCTCTCCCGGATTCCAGAAATTCAGCACCAGGGTTTTATGCAGCACAATATTTTTATTCGTCAGGGGATCCTTCTGTACGGCGGTATCACCGGAAAGCCCCGATATGAAAAACGTATATCGTCGCGCGTTGGATGGAACCTTTGCAAACACCGCTACGCCGTCTTTGGCGTTGTCAGCGCCTTGCAGCAACCTGCCGACGATTAGTCCGGGACTGATGATAAACGGATCACCCGTCACTTGACGGATCCTTTTGAGAATGCGAGGCGAAAGACCGGCCACCGGCTTAAGAACTTTACCCGTATCCGTAACCAGCACAAACGTTGGAATAAAAAATATATCGCGGTGTGTATTATTGATTACGGTATACCGCAAAATCCAGTATTTGCGCAACCTGCGATGAACGCCATGGCCCGTCGCGGCGAAAATCTGCTTTGGTTTATGCCAAACAAATTGCAGTTGCCAGCCGTGGCGCAGCATATTGGGAACGGGATAGGGCTTTTTTGATGCCGCCCGCACCGTCATCCCGCCGACCATCACTACCGCAACAACCGCCAGAGCCAGACTCCAACGCATTGAACGCATTATCTGTTTTTCCGCCATAAGCGCGTGCCTCCTGATTATGTTTTCGGGCCTTCGGGCCAACCGCCGACCCGTGCGCCTCAATCCGGCGCGACATACGCCATCAATAGGTTAATCGTATCGCGTCAATACAGCAAGAACATTTGAAATATTCTTGTTGTGCCGAAGTATAATTCACCCACTCGCTTGCCCGAAGAGCCATCCCCCTTTCCAAGCTGAGGCAATTTCACGTACGGCCAGTAATGCGACGGTCGCCTTGCCCCCTTGGGCGTAGCAGGCCAATGAAGATTTTCCCGTTGGCGGCAAATAGCAGGAGCTCAATGAAACCGCATGATCCGGCGCAAAGACTTCGATGGATGTGCGGTCAACAAGTATTCTTAACCGGAAGGGGCTGGTCGGTGTGAAACCGACAATTGATGCTTTGGCACCCAAGGCTTTGATTTGCCGCGTGGCAAAATGAATTTCAATGATCTGTCCCGCAACTTTCACCGCCATCATTTTGGCTGTACCCGCATGGATATGCGCCTCAATATCCAACTGATTGCCCGTCACCTCATGAAAATGACGCCTTCGATTGTCCAGTGTCAATGGTCCAAAATGATGCGAATGCTGCCAGAGATGTTGAATCTCATGTACCGGTTCTCGGCAGACGCGCAGACCGTCGGGCGTATCGCGCAGGGTCAGTGTGCAGGGAAAGCTTAACTGCTGATTAAACGGCATGCCGGGATACGAGCCACCGCGCATCCAGCCGATTTGGATGGTTCTGCCCTGCTTGGCGGGGATATTATTGTAGACCTGCGCGGCATAAAAATTATTTCCCGTGTCCATGGCAAACGGTCCGGACTGCGGAGTAAAACGTCGGCCATCAAACTGGCCGATGAGATATTGGCTGTCGGCCCCGGTAAATATCCACCGATCCTCACCCGACCGGCCATGCAGCGGTAGCGGGAAAAAGTTTGGACATTCCTGGCTTTGGGGGAAGTGCAACTCCTGAAGTTTGGTCCAATGTTTTAAATCCGGCGAATTGAAAAGTGCAAAACCCCTGGAGCCATTAAGAAACAACGGCATAACCCACCGGTGCGAGGGCGGGTGCCATATAATTTTAGGGTCACGATTACCTGGTACGATCTGCCTCAACACCGGATTATGCGCAAACTTGGTGAACGAAAAACCCCCGTCATTGCTGTAAGCCAGACATTGGGTAAAAGGCTCTCCCCGAGACATTTTAGATGAACCACCTGCGGCGGTGTACATGGCCACGACTGGAGGTTTGTTGCCCTTCTGAAAACCAGCCGTATTGAGCGTATCCACCGCAGCCGAGCCGCTCCAGATACCCCCATATTTGTCAGGGCTGATAGCCACTGGCAATTGGTGCCAGCGCACAAGATCTCGGCTAATGGCATGCCCCCAGTATTTGTTGCCGGAACTTCCCTGCAGGTTATGGGGCAGAAACTGAAAATACAGATGGTATATGCCTTTGACATAAACCAGCCCATTGGGATCGTTAATCCACCCGGCAAGGGCGGTAAAATGAAACTGTGGCCGCAAGTTCTGATCGTAGCTGACCGCTGCATCAGATGGTTTCGATGGCGCGGCTTGCATCGCGTGCACCATCGAACTTTGTGCCATACCCCATAGTGCCGTAGAGCCAACGGTGTGCAAAAATCTTCGGCGGGAGACGGTTTGGAATAACTTTTCCGGTATTGTGGAAGAATGACTTTTAAGTGATACAGTCATGGTGTCCTACCCCTAAAAACAAGAAATATCGGCGGAACGTCGGCCGAACTGACCGACCACGTTTTCAGCAGAATAAGCACGTCGAACTTGAGCCGCAAGTTTTTTCGGTACCAATTTTATAGGCCCACGGGCCGTAATGGCGTTTCAGGAACACCATAAGCCGGTATTCCAGACGCAGCTTGTCCATGGCCAGAGCATCGTTCTTCCGCTGGAGTTCCGTCAGAAGCCGGGCGAACTGTCCTTCTTTCTGTTCGAGTTTTTCAATGCGGGTCAGGAAGCACTCACTATACCGCTTTACAACACGTACTTGCATACCACTACTCCTGATATTTCCATTCCCTTATGTGACAACCTATATTAGGATGCGACACTTCACAAACGAATCATTATAGGCATCTCCACATGCACAATACCTTATTCTCGGCTGCCGTGCGACTGGATATCTCGCGGAGTTGTCGCAGCAGTTCGAGCACATCGGCCTTCGTCCAATGCGAATATTTCGGCAAAAATTCCTCAGTGTTGTACCAAGCCTCGGATACCGTCACCAGATCGGCATCCGATTGTGCCGCAAGCTGCTGCACCATCTCGTCGGGAACCACTTGTACCCATGGTCCATCTTCCGATGCGATGTAAACAAATGATTCCTCGCGTAGCATGGGGAAGCTCGGATCGTATTGTGTCTTATTCAAAATGGCATAAAGCGTCGCCATCTTGACTTGGTCAATTCCCTTTGCATCAAGCCCTTGAAAGGCTTCACGCTCCGTACCGACCTTCTCGGCCTCGGTTCCACCCGCCACGACAAAATCAGTAAGAACACCCAAAATATTCTCCAAAACATTGGAATCTCATCAACATTATTTCTCCATGACGGCAATGTTCTCGTGCTCTAATTTACTGCGGCAAGCCCGCCGTCCCATCCTGCCTATCGCTTTGCCAGTCGCCGTAGAATCGGCACGTCGGCGAGTTCCGGCGCTTGCAGCCAGCGCATCAGCAGGCCGTAAATCAGTGCCGCCGTCGGCACCAGCACCAGCAGTTCGATGACCGCTTCCAGCCAGCGTGGCAGAGAGTTTAACAGGGCGCTGTGCCGCATCATCAGAAAACACGCCCATCCTGCCGCCAGCATCATGCCCGCACCCAATAATGATTTACCGGCCATGCGGACCACGTCACCAAGTTTTTCCAGACGCATTCGCCGCCGCAGAATAAATAATAAAATCGCGCACTGCACCATCGCGGAAATACTGGTGCTGGCGGCAATTCCCCCTTCCTGCATAAACCAGATCAGCGTCAAATTCAGTGTAATGTTCAACAACACCATACTCACCGCCACCTTCATAGGAGTGATGGCATCACGCCAGGCGTAAAATACACGCACCAGAATCATCTGCATTTCAAACGCCCATATCCCTATACAGAACCAGCGGGCCGTCCACACCGCCTGCGCCACATCCGCCGCGTTGACGTGGCCCCCTAAATAAATTGCGGTAATCAGGGGTTGAGAAATCAGAATCATCCCCAGGGTTGTCGGCAGGCTGATAAATAAACTGCGCCGCAAACCGAGGCGCAATAATTCTCCGGTGCGTGCCGCATCCTGATTAGCTCCCGCTTCAGAGAGCCGGGGAAAAATAACGGTGGCCGTAGCCACACCAAACACCCCCACCGGTAGAAGATAAATTCGCTGCGCCACGGATAACTTTCCCAATGCCCCGGAGAGCATCGGTACATGCACCAGCAGACCCGCGACGGAAAACGTTTTGTGGCCACCATGGCCATCGGGTGAAAACCACCAGGCTATTTGAGAATCCAGAAACGTATTAAGTTGCACGGCGGAAAGTCCCAGGATCATCGGAGCCATTTTGATAACAATTTCCCGCACGCCAGCGCCGCGTAAGGCCAAGGCCCCGCGAAAACGAAAGCCCGTTCGCCGCACCGCAACCACAAGTAAAAGCGCCTGCAAACATCCGGAAATCAGCACCGCCCCGGCCACCCAATAAATCCGTTCGGTTAACGCGACATGCCGCGTCCATATCCATACCGGTATCGCGGCACCCAATGTCATGGCCACATTGGTAATAATCGGGGCCACAGCCTGGGCCGCAAACCGCTCGGATGCGGTGGCAATGGCCGCGAGCAGTGCCACCATACATACCGCAATTGAAAATGGCAGCATGATCGCGATCATGGCCGCCGCCAGACGATTGGTCGGCAACACGACATGGGATAAAGCAATGGGCACCACAAGGGCTTCGCCGATGACGGTAATAGTGGTCAGCGTGATCAAAAGCAGACTGATCACCGACCGCGCCAATTGGTCTGCCGCTGGTTGTCCCTGTTCTTTGCGTATTCGCGTGTACACCGGCAAAAATACAGCCGTCAGCGCACCTTCGCCAAAAATCCTGCGAAATAAATTGGGAAACTGAAACCCCATCCAAAAGGCGGACCAGGTGGTGCCAACACCCAGAAAATAACTGCATGCTTTATCCCGCAGCAATCCGAAAATGCGCGATAAGAGTGTGAGGCTGGAAAATAAGTTGGCGTGCCGGTTCAGGGTCGCCTTGTGCGAGGCCAACTGCGAAGATGCAATTGCTTCAGACTGCGGTTCGGGTTGGGAATCACAACGATTTTCAGGCATGGGCAGCACCATGCTTCGGCGTGGCAACGGGGCCTGAACTTTGCGACGTTTGTGCACAGACAAGCATATTGCGTAGCTGTTTACAGACCATCGCCGGATCATCACTGGAAATCACGGCTGAGCTTACGGCAATGGCTTTTACTCCTGCCGCAATAAGGTCCGGCAGATTCTCCCGGGATATGCCGCCAATCGCCACTGCCGGCAACATAATTTCCGAAGCCACTAATTCCCTGATGTACGCCGGGCCGGCCAACCGCGGCTTTTCCTTGGTAGTCGTGGGGAACATCGGCCCGGCACCAATATAGCTCGCTCCGTCGCGTGCCGCCGCCTGGGCCTGCCGAATACTTTCGGTTGATACACCAATGATTAATTCCGATCCGGCAAGCCGTCGCGCCTGTTCACAAGGCATGTCTTCCTGCCCCAGGTGTACACCCCCCGCCCCCGCAGCCAAGGCGATGTCGATGCGGTCGTTAATAATGGATAACCGGCCAAGTTTCCGGCAGGCCTCCACTACGATTCTCGCCCGATTCAATAATTCCCCATCGCGTAAATCTTTTTCCCGCAGTTGCACCACATCCGCGCCGCCCTCCAGAATGGCCGCGAGTGTTTCCCGCCAGGGGCGGCGGCACAGCGATTCTGTCAACAGAACATGTAAACCGACAGGCGATGCTCTATTCCGCTGTCCCGCTTGCCGGAGAATGGCCTGTTCAACGCCGTAGGATTGGTAACGCAGAGATTCAATGCGCGATGCCACCGTGGCTGATTGAAGTTTCGAAAGTTCCTCCAGTACGCGAAGGGCTTCCGTCAGCCGCTTTGCCGCCGCGGCGACCACGTTTTGCAGAGTCTCCCGGCGCAGCTCATCACTGGCCTTGATCGTGACACCCACATCGCCCGACGTGTCGCGGTACAGCATGGCATTATCCACACCAAGAGAAGTCATGTGAACGCAAAGTTCGTGGCGAAGGGTTTTACAACTGCCCGAAAGATCGGCGTCATTGAGCACAAAGCGGCAATAATCTTCCAATGTCCGCAGGGCTTCGCGGGCGCGGTTGAAGTTGGCATCCAGCATTCGCATTGCGGCTTTATCCATCTCAACTGCACCTGCCAAAGGGTACTAAACGACGCCCGGCTCATGACCGGCGGTCGAATTACTCATCACTCGCAACGGGATCCATCTGCCGCGACTGCCGCTCCGACCAGGGTTTGAATCGCGCTATTCCGCGTTTGGAATTGGCCACAAACTCGGTGAATTCCCGAACTTCCGGGACCGCCTGCACTTCCGTCGGCAGCAACGCAATATTTTTATTCAATGAAAATCCGCGATTATCCCGGAATAATATTTTAAACATCTGGCGAAGCGCGTTGATGTTTTCGCGACTGATTCCTGATCGTCGCAATCCCACCGCGTTCAATTGCGTAACCATATTGATGTCCATGGCAATACAGAATGGTGGAATGTCCACATTATGCGCCGAATTATTGCTGATCATGGCCAGGCGGCCCACGCGGCAAAATTGATGCACCGCACACAGGCCGCCGATAATCGCCCGGTCAAATACCTGCACATGGCCGCCGAGAACCGCGCTATTGACCATTGTTACGCCGTTGCCCACCCGACAATTATGCCCCACATGGGATCCGACCATGAAAAAGCCATTGGAGCCAATGACCGTATCTCCACCCGTGCCCCGATGCACGGTGGTGTGTTCCCGAAATATGTTGTTTTCACCAATAATCACCCGGCTGGGCTGATCATGGTATTTCAAATCCTGCGGCGCATCACCGAGCACCGCAAAACTGTGAACGTTATTACCCCGGCCCATTTCCATCGGGCCGATGAGTTTAACCTGCGAAGCAATTACGCAATCCGGTCCAATGGCCACCGGCCCTTCGATAATACTGTAGGCCCCGATCCGCGCGGTGGCATCAATACGGGCCTGAGGATCAATAATCGCGGTGGGGTGAATCAATGAAGTCATCGTTTTATGCACCTGTGTTGATAGGATGTTTTATGTCACTTGGCATCAGTGGTTGCCGATTCACCGCCGGGGTAATTTCCGATGCACTATAATGCAGTTGCCGCTTTTTCATCCAGCGCACCGCCAGCAGGTCAACAAACGCCCGTATCACCCGGCTGCCGAATTTATATTTGGTCACGCCGTGCAGCCGCGGATTGTGGCTGACGGGCACTTCAATAACCTTATACCCCCGCATTTTGACCAGCGTGGGGAAAAAGCGGTGCATACCCTTATAAAGTGTCAGGCCCTCCAAGCATTGCCGTTTATAAACTTTCAATGAACATGCCGAATCCTGAATACTTTCTTCACTGATCCAGTTGCGGATGCCATTGGCGATTTTGGTTTGAATTAACCGTAAGGCATTATCGCTTCGTTTTTTCCGCCAGCCATTGACCATATCCACACCCGGCCCCAGCATCGCCATGAGGCGCGGAATTTCGCCGGGATCATTTTGCATATCCGCATCTACCGTGCCCCAGATTTTTCCGCGGGCGGCGCGAAAACCAGCATCCATGGCTGCCGTTTGGCCACTGTTTTTTGCCAACGTCACCACGCGCAGCCAGGGATAAACTCCAGCCAAGGCCAGAAGTTTTTCCCGCGTTCCATCGGTACTGGCGTCATCGACGATGATGGCTTCAAACCGCACATTCAGCGGCATAAAAATATCCCGAATGCGCTCCACCAGTGGCTGAACATTGTCCACCTCATTGTACGCCGGTGCGATAACCGATAATTCAAGATTGTCCATAACTACGTTCCGGCCAAACCCGATTACTCCAATACCCGCGAATATCCATGCCATGATATTCTGCGGCAATTTCTTGAGGACTGAACTGTTTCAATCCAGCCGGTCTAAAGTATAACGCTATTTCATCGACCTTGCAGTGCGGCGGTTCGTCGGCAGGATGGGGCGGGGGTTGCCCGAGCGTGGGTTCGGTAGCCGCGCACGCGAAACGCCTAAGTCGGAACCCTGAAGCAATTCTGCGGGTAGATGGTACGCGATGGTAGGGCCACACAATCGCCCGCACTGGGATTTACCGGCATGTGCGCCAGGCTCGTGCCGTGGATGAAATACGCCGACGGTGCTGGCCACCAGGGCACGCTGGCAACCCGCCTGGCTGAGGTTCTTGGAACCATTGCGAGGTTTTTCTTATGCTGACGCGACCATTATTCCGGAGTTTAGTCCAATAAACTTCATTTCCGTAAGGGAAAACCCTTGATAGTATTGCGTTTGAGGGGTGTTGGGTATGTTTTTTCCGCGGGGAAGTGTTCTCATGTAAATACTGCAAATTTCCCTGATTTTCGAGGAGTATGTTTTAAGTACCGGGAAGTAGAAAATTGGTATAAGTAATTATTTTACAACGAGTTATCGTATTTTCTCGCCAAAACTCCGGATTATTCGACCGCCCGCCCGCCGCGCGCCATTGCAACGCCGAGCGGTTAAACGAATTCGATTTCGTCCGATGGCCCGGTAGGCCCGCAAATCGGCTTTAATCGCGTCCGTACGCACGGCCATGTTGTTCAGGCCACCGCGACGCCGGAAACCGGAGAAAATCAAGCCGATTTGCGGTCTTGACATTGGACAAATCGGTACACTTTGAAAACATCGGCGGCTTAACTTCGCCCAAATAATCCGGAATTGTGTTTAATAAGGTAGACATAAACGCTATAATAGTAATTGGCATTTATAGGAGTAACACCGATGGAATTGAGTATCGCACAATTCAGAAACAACATGGCCGACACGTTGAATCGGGCCGCATACGCCAGCGAGCGTATTATTCTGGCCCGCGACGGTAAGCCCACCGCGGCGCTGGTGAGCATCAGCGACCTGAAGCTGCTGGAAGAACTGGAAAACAGAGCCGACTTGAAGACGGCGTTGAAGGCACGCAAGGAAAAGGGCGGCATACCGCTGGAGGAAATCGAAGCGCGGTTGGCGAAGGAAAAAGCCCGTGGCTGATTACCGGATAATCGTCAAGCCATCGGCGGATAAGGCACTGCGTAAGCTGCCGCTGGATGCACAAATCCGCCTTGTGGCCGCCATGCGTGCGCTGGCTGCGGATCCAAGGCCGCCTGGCGTGGTAAAAATGCGGGGCGCTGAAAACCAATGGCGTATCCGCGTTGGCGATTACCGCTTGGTATATGAAATTCATGACCGGGAAATAACGATATACGTTCTGGCTATTGGCCACCGCCGCGAGGTTCACCGGAAATTTTAACGAGTAAGGGAGAGCGAACCATGCGAATCTACCGACCACAACGCCATAACGCCGATGGGCAAACTCTCAAGCAATTCTGAGCTTGGATGATACGCGAGGGCCGAGCCACACAATCGCCCGCACCTGGATTTACCTGCATGAACGCCAAGGTCGATAGGCAGCATGTGCGCCGGGCGCTTGCCGTGGATGAAATACGCCGACTGTGCTGGCCGCCGCTGAAACCGCCAAGCCGCCGCGTGCCTTGGCATGATCGGGCGATGATCTACCGACTGGAGACGAGGGGAATCGAACCCCCATCTGCGCATTGCGAACGCGCCGTCCTCCCATTGAACGACGTCCCCGGTTATAGTAAATAAATTACCGTATATCAGTGTTTTAAGCAACCCTAATGACTTATGGTTCTTCAGGGTCTTTTAGTTTTCCCTTTATTCGGTCCTTTTCGTCCCTATGTCGCTTTAGGAATGGACGATTTACTGGGAAATGTGATCGGGATGTCCCTCGAAAATCTACGCAGGCCCGAAAACTAAAAGGCCCTGCATGGTTCATGACGGTGGGTGCGTGACACTTTCGGCGGACCGATTTTATCAGCAAGCCAACCACCGTCCACGGCGGGCCGGGATGGTGGCTGGTTAACTGTTGGCAATAGCTCGCCACTTCTTTCGCTTGATGTTCAACGCGCCGCGTAAACTGTCACACACCCTATGACGGTCATAATTTGCATCCACATTACAGAGTTCTGTCGCCCGGAAATGTGAAAGGGCACTGCGTTTTCACAGTGCCGCAAAGCATATTTACCCGCATCTCCCTGGACTATTTTGGCAAGGGACGGTGTATGTGCGTAACATCGTTGCCCACAAGAATGGCATTGGATACACGACCGGACAGCACCGCCTTCGCATCGTTTTGAATGTTCGGAGCATAGGCCGGGTCGTGGGAAATTTTCGTAAGCATCCATATTACCGTGGGATCCTTACGCACGGGCCACAATTGATAAATGCATTGCCGCAGCGCTGCGGCATGGGGATCTTCCACGGTCGGCAGAAGACGCTGCTTAACCTCCCATGCCGGCCCGTTATCCGCATCGCTGTACGCCGCGGCAATACCCGCGACATTGGCCGCCGCGCCCGGGTTAATCGCTCCAAGAACGGACGTAACAGCCGCGGTGTGCTGGGCCTGTGCTCCACCAGTAAAGGGAAATTCACGAATTGCTTCAATGCCCCAATGCTCTGTGCCGCCGAGTGTTGGCGATGCGAGATCATTCTGTGGCGCGATGGTAAAGTGGAATTTCTCGGTTTTCACTGCCACAACATAATGATGGCTGGAGGTATCCGACGGCGGAATAATTTTCACATGATTTCCCCAGTCGGCCCCAAACAGGCCGGTCAGATATTCATTCATATCCTCCATGGTCTGCCACACGCGACCGGGATGATTGTTGTACTTCCGGCGTACCGGCCAGGAAAGCAGCTTGAAAGCTTTGTGATCGGTGCTGGTGTGGCCCTGCGCAACCAGCGCTATATATCGCCGCAATAGCGCAGTGCGGCTGGTGGGGTATTGCAAAATTGGACTCGGCGGCGGGGAGTAGAAAAGCCAGTAGCCACCCCCAATGACGATCAACGCCACGATTATCACGCCGATAATTTTCACGCCGCCGAAAGAAGAATCAGCCATGGCAAAGACCCTCAAAAAAGATTTCCGTATCCGCAACACCAAGCTCCCAGTTTACCCTATTCGGCCGATAAAATGAAAATGCCAACCGCGCGCGGCCATAAATTTTGACAACAACCGGCGGCAGGTGTCCGGCGGAAAGGCTTCTGCCGCCTGGAACGCATGCGCCCGATCCAGGCAAAAAACAGTCCCGCGCGGGAAGAATCGCCGGCAGGCATGAAGGTTTGTTTCAAAATAAGCCTGTCTACCCCCTCGTCCACTGGCCAGCAGACAGACTCCCCGCTATCTTTTAAGTCATGAGCAAAGAACCCTTAATTCGTGTGCTGGTGGTGGATGATGAAATTGAACATGCCGACGCGCTTAGCGAGGCGGTTGCCCGTATCGGTTATGCCGTTAAACAGGCGCATAACCTGGCGGATGCCAAACGCTATTTTGTCGAAGGCGAGTTTGATCTGGTGGTGACCGATCTGCGGATGGATAATCCTCGGGATGGTTTTGAGCTGCTGGAATTTGTGCGCAAAACCCGCCCGGAAACGCAGGTCATTGTGGTTACCGCCCATGGCGATGTTTCCACCGCGGTGAATGCCATGCGCTGCGGCGCTTATGACTTCATCGAAAAACCGCTGGACCTGGACCTTATCCGGGTCCAAATTCGCCGCGCCGCGGATAAAGTTCTATTGGCCCGGCAGAATGAAAATTATAAACTCGCCCTGGATCAGCGTTATGGCATGGAAGGAATTATCGGCAACTCGCCGGCAATGCAGCGGGCATTGCAACTGGTGCGGCAGATCGGGCCTACGGATATTAATGCTCTGGTGCTGGGGGAATCCGGCACCGGTAAGGAGCTCATCGCCCGCGCGCTGCATCAAAATTCTCTGCGGCATGGCGGGCGATTTGTGGCGCTGAATTGCGCGGGCCTTAATGACAGCACACTGGAGGATGAACTTTTTGGCCACGTCCGCGGCGCATTTACCGATGCCCGATCCGACCGATTGGGGCGCTTTGAATATGCGGATGGAGGCACTTTATTCCTGGATGAAATAGGTGATATGCCCCTGACCATGCAGGCCAAACTTCTGCGGGTCTTACAGGATCGGCAGGTGATCCGGCTGGGAACCAATGACCCGATTCAGGTGGATGTCCGGTTCATCGCCGCCACCAACAAGGATCTGGAGGAAGCGGTGCGTAAGCATGAGTTCCGGGACGATTTGTATTTTCGCATCAAGGGCGCAACGATTGTATTGCCCCCGCTCCGCCAGCGGCGTGAAGATATTCCGGTGCTCATTGCTCATCTCATAGAGAAAAGCTCCCAACGCCTTAACAAAAATATCGAAGGCATCGATAACGACGCGCGACATGTTCTTATGGCATACCAATGGCCGGGTAATGTGCGGCAATTGGAAAATGTCATCGAAAATATGATCGCTTTGGCCAGCGGCACCAGATTGACCATTGAGGATATTCCTCCGGAAATTCTGGGACATTATTCCGTGGAGACCGTTTCTACCGCTTTGGCCCCTATTGCTTTGTCTGGCGGAACCACGGGAACGGCGATAACCAGCCTCGCGGGCGTGAGTCTGGCGGAACTGGAAAAAGAAGCCATTCAAAAGACACTGGAAATGGTGGGAGGCAATCGCGAGCAGGCGGCGAAGCTCCTGGGCATCGGAGAACGCACTTTGTACCGTAAAATCAAAGAATATGGCGTGCAGGAATAGCTTCATCCGCCCGACACACCCCTGACGATCAATTTTCGTTTCAGGTGGTGCAATTTTGCCGCCGTGAGGTTACATTGACGTTATGCAACAACCATCGTCTCCACCGTCCAATCCATCACCTCAGAGCGTCGGCGGCAGATCCGGTGTCCGGCGGGTGATTTTGCCGGCGTTGGCATTGGCGGCCCTGTGCCTGGTGGTTTATTTTCCGCTGCATAGGGCGGGTTTTTTTTGGGATGATCTGTACTGGATTGTTAATAATCCATTCCTCCGCCATTGGTCGGGCCTAGTGAAAATCTGGTTTCAACCCGATACCTTTCTGCAGTATTATCCACTGACAACCACCGGCTTTCTACTGCAATGGATGGTATGGGGGCCCCATCCCTTGGGATACCATGTCGTGAGTCTGCTATTGCAGATTTTCAATGCAATTCTGCTATGGCGGTTGCTGCTGCGATTGCGTTTCAGGGCCGCCTGGATGATGGCCGCAATTTTTGCCATTCATCCGGTCGTGGTGGAATCCGTGGCATGGGTGGTGGAACAAAAGAATCTGCTCTCCGGCGCGTTGGTACTTATGGCGGTATGGGCGTGGGTGCGTTTCACCGCCTTGGATCATTCGGATGAAGGCCTTCAGCGCGCACCGCCCGCGCTGGACTGGAAGTTTTACTGGCTGGCAACAGTTCTTTATTTGCTGGCGCTGCTGGCCAAGACGTATGTTTGTGCGCTGCCGGCGGCCATTCTGGTGCTGACGTGGTGGAAAACGGGCCGACTGAGCACCAAACATATACTGGCCAGCGGGCCGTGGTTCGGTCTTACTGTGGCTGCGGGACTGATGGCCATCTGGCGGGAACGCACCGGTGCCGGAGCAATGGGCAGCTACTTCCATTTTTCAATACGACAGCATCTGATTATCGCCGGCAAGGATCTGTGGTTTTATCCCGCCAAACTGCTATGGCCGCACCCGATTCTCTCCATTTATCCGCGCTGGCATATCCGGCATTTTTCGACGTTAGATCTGATTTATCCACTGGCGGCGGCGCTGGTCGGGGTGGTACTGTTTGCGGGTTGTCGGCGCATCGGACGTGGACCGGCGGCGGCGGCGGCAATCTATGCCATCATGGTATCGCCGTCACTGGGCTTTTTTGCCTTTTCCGGAATGTCCTCGACCTTTGTGACAGATCATTATTTCTATCTCGGTTGCATCAGCCTGATTGTGCTGGGTGTGCAATGGGTAGATGGTTTGCTGCGTCGGACGACGGTCCCGGCACCATCCATTTCCAGTACGACCGCCAGCCACAGCGTCCGGCGCGGCGTGGCCATGGCTGCCGGGTGCAGTGTGCTGCTGGTGCTGGGGATTTTGAGCTTTCGGAGATCCATGAATTACAGATCAGTCAAGGCCATCTGGGCGCAGGAACTGCGGTATAACAAGGACTGCCCGGCAGCCTATGACAACCTTGGAGCCATGGCTCTCGACGCAGGCCATTATCAAAAGGCAATTGCCCTGGCTGAACACGGCTATTCGCTGGCCCCTGCAATGGATGTAGTTGGATCGGGCATCATCGGTGCCGGTTTAATGCATCTGCACAAATACCAGCAAGCCATCACCTGGTTGCGGCGCTCACTGGGGCCCGACCCGTACTATCCGACCGCCATTGCCCAGATTGCTTATTGCTACGAACAAATCGGGAATGTAAAAATGGCCATGAAGGATTTACACCGCGGCTTGACACTCATGCCGCATTCCGCCACGCTTTTGGCGGCCCTTGGTCAGGCGTTGGAGCGGCAGGGGCAACTGCAGTCCGCAATTGCCGCCTTCCAGCGTGCTCTGCATTACGCGCCCAACAGACCCCGATACCATATGTTGCTGGCCATCGCCCTGGAGCAGACCGGGCAGTGGCCGAAGGCTATACGGCAATATCAGGCGGCTACAGATATGGCACCCGATCTGGTTCAAGCCCGATTCCTGCTGGGCCGGTGCCTGCTTCGGCATGGCCACCCCCAAGCGGCAATTTCTGAATTTCAAACAGTGATTCAGATAGCTGGAGCATACCCCGGGGCGTACCGGCTTCTGGACAAGGCGCGGGAACTGGCATCCGCGGCGCAGCGTGCCGCGCCGCAAGCACAGCGCTAAGTGAGCAAGTGTTCGGTGCCGGGAACAAAGATGGGGGATGCCTTTCTCTCGAATGGTACCCGTTTGACAGTGTGCCGATCGTATGACGGGGCGTGACCAAAGCCAGTCTGATAAAACAAAGGCCTGCTGGGGGCGGCGGAATTTTTTGTACGCAGGAATGATGCAATATCGCGATAGATGTTCGGTGCGCCCCGACCAACATAACCTCAGTAGGCCCGCTTTTGTCGGGATGCGCAAAACGCAACGCCATCTGCACCGCAATTCGTTGGGGGGATGGAATATTCCTGATAAAAACGCCCACACCTCATAACTTCAGGAGTCAGTTAGCCACAAAAACCTTCATGGTGGTATGATAATTGCAGGAAGAGACCGGGAATGGCCGCCGGTCGGATTGCGTGTACCATGCGGAATAGTGTCACAAGGCATCCATACGCTTGGATCGAGGAGTTCGCGGTTTGGCATTACAAGAAATTGATCCATTTCCGTGGTTTCTGCATAAGGATATCCCGCTGCTGATTAATGGTCAGCGGGCCGAGATGCATATTCGCGCTGCGGAGTGGACCAAACGATGGCGGCCCTTTTTGTCCAATCTCGTTGACATGCAGCGTCTGTGCGGGCGGCGCATGGTGGTGGGGATAGCCGGTACGCCGGGATCCGGAAAATCTTTTTTCGCCGAGCAGATCGCATGGATGGCCACAAAAAATATCATGCCAAAAATAACGGTTGCGGCGTTGCCGATGGATGGATTTCACTTTCCGGACTCGGTGCTGTCGCAACGCTTTTTGCAACTGGAGGATGGACGGCAAATAAAACTTACCCAATGCAAAGGCGCACCGGAAACGTATGATGTGATGATGCTGCACGATCACCTGGTACGTTTGAAGCAAAGCCCCCCCACCATGACATGGCCCGGTTATGACCGGGTATTTCACAGGCCACTACCCAATGCGCTGCACGTCCATGAATCGGTGAATCTGGTGCTGGTGGAAGGGAATTATCTGTTTCTGGAGCGTCCGCCGTATGCGGGTCTCGCGGAAATGTTTGATCTTCGGATTTACGTTGAAGCCCCACCGGCATCGGTGGTGACGAACCTGATGAATCGGCATATCGACGGCGGAAAAAGCATCGCATTGGCCAAGGATTGGGTAAAACGGGTGGATCTGCCCAACGCACGGGTGGTGGAAATGACCAAAAAAAAGGCGGAAGTGTTCATCCAACGCGATCGCGACGGCGCAATTTCCACGGTTGTATGGGCTAATCATCCTGATTCTTCCGAGTCGAATCCTGATGAAGTATGATGGTATTTTCGCTGCGGTATAAATAACGCGGCAGCAGACCGGTGCGGTTGAATGACAACGGAAGTCCGCTGGCACGCCCCGGCGGCATGGCGACGGAGTTTATCAATGCGTTTCACGAAGATGCACGGCATAGGAAACGACTATGTTTATGTCGACGTATTTCATCAGAATGTAAATCATCCGGAAGCTCTGGCGGTAAAAATTGCGGATCGGCATTTTGGCGTGGGCGGCGATGGGTTGATTCTCATCGGCCCTCCAACCGCGGATGCCGCGGCCCAGGGGGCTCATGTGCGCATGCGCATGTTCAATGCGGATGGCAGTGAATCGGAAATGTGCGGCAATGGCGTGCGCTGCGTGGCTAAATATGCCTTTGACCATCGTCTGACGACGGCCAATCCGGTGCGGGTTCAGACCGGCGCCGGTGTCCTGACGCTGGATCTGTGGATTGAACGCGGAAAAGTGAATCGCGTGACGGTCAATATGGGCCAGCCGATTCTCAAAGCGGCGGATATTCCGGTGAAGATTTCCAAATTGGATCAGGTGGTGAATTATCCGTGGGGCGAGGTTCTGAAACTTGGAGCAATGCCGGCTGATCGTGACTGGCTCAAGGCCGCCGGACTGGAAGAGGTTATGACCTGTGTATCCATGGGCAATCCACATCTGGTTCTGTTTTGTAAGGATCCGGCTAAAGTACCGCTGGAAATCATCGGCCCCCAGATTGAAAAACATCCGCTGTTTCCGCGCCGCGTCAACACGCATTTTGTGCGCGTGCATCACGCGGGCGAAGTAACAATGCGAACTTGGGAACGGGGCAGCGGAATTACGCTGGCCTGTGGGACCGGCGCGGCGGCGGTATGTGTGGCGGGCGTTTTAACCGGTAAAACCAATCGGATCATTCTGGCGAATCTGCCCGGGGGGCAATTGGCATTGAAATGGAATCAGGCGGATGGATGCGTGTATATGACCGGCCCGGCGACAGAGGTGTTTTCAGGCGAGTGGCCGAACGATTACGAATAAATGCTGGCGGGAAAGCATCAATGCCGAAAATGGCGAATGCCGGTGAACACCAGCGCAACATCCCGCTGATCGCAAAGTTCAATAGTGAGATCATCTTTTTTTGAACCCCCCGGCTGGATAATCGCCCGGGCACCGGCGGCAATGAGAATTTCCGGACCATCGGGAAATGGGAAAAACGCATCCGATGCCGCGACCGATCCGATGAGTTTATCGCCGTGGCCATTCTGACGCGCCAGATCCACCGCCAGTCGGCAACTGGTAACGCGGCTCATCTGTCCGGCACCGGCACCGATGAGTTGCCCTCCACGCACCAGCGTAATGGCGTTGCTCTTAACATGTTTGCAGGTCAGGGCCGCAAAGGACAGATCATGCCATTGCGCGGCATCCGGCTGGCGTTTGGAAACCACCCTGGCCCGGGATTTATCAAACCCGATGGCATCAGGTTGTTGCGCCAGCATTCCGCCGGAAATGCTTCGCAGCGCCAGTGGTTCAGCGGTGGTCTGTCGCACCAGCAGCACGCGGCAATCAGCCCAGCGATGGCGTAACAGTTCCAGAGCCGCCGGATCATAGCCCGGGGCCAACAGCACTTCGATAAACCGTTTGCCGGCAACGATGTTCTCCGCCGTGGCAGTATCCACCGGGCGGTTAAAGGCGACAATGGCACCAAATGCGGCGACAGGATCGCCGGCGTAGGCGAGATCAAAAGACTCGGAGAGCGTTGCGGCCACTGCGCAGCCGCAGGGATTCGCATGTTTGATAATGGCGGCGGCGGGTTGGGTAAATTCAGCCACCAGCGCCATGGCGGCGTCGGCATCAAGCAGATTCAGATAGGAAAGGGCTTTGCCATGTAATTGTTCGGCACCAGCCAGGCCATTGGATTCACCGGTCGATGCGTACAACGCTCCGGCCTGATGTGGATTTTCACCGTAGCGGAGGGTTTGCCGGAGATGCAGCACAGGAGCCAGAACCGGGCTTAGCGCGGTGGAGGCCTCGGGAGCATATTGGCCCATGAGATAATTATTGATCGCGGCATCGTAGCGGGCGGTGCGGGCGAACGCCGCGGCGGCAAGCGTGTTACGGAAAGCGGAAGGTGTGTTTCCATAGTACGTACGCAGTTGACTGATCAGATCCTTGTATTGTGAGGCATCGGTGACAACTGCGACGCTGCGATGATTTTTGGCGGCGGATCTGATCATGGCGGGTCCGCCGATGTCAATGTTTTCAATCGCCTCGGTAACAGTGCAATCACCACGACCGGTAACTTGCTCAAAGGGATACAAATTAACGATCAGCAGATCAATGGGTTCAATGTGATGGACGCGCATGGCCGCGGTATGCTGGTCGTTGTCGCGCAGGGCCAGCAATCCTCCATGCACCGCGGGGTGCAGCGTTTTTACGCGGCCATCCATCATTTCAGGAAACCCGGTTATTTGAGAAATATCTTTGACCGGCAAACCGGCGGCAGCCAAAACGCGGGCGGTACCTCCGGTGGAGATAATCTCAATGGAAAATTCCTTACTGAGAATTTCAGCCAATTCAATCAGCCCGGTTTTATCCGAAACGGAAACCAGCGCACGGCGAACAGGAACAAGGTCAGGGTTCATCAAACCAGCTTTATTTTGGAAGTTGTCATTGTCTCGGCAGGGGCTTCAATGCTTCCACTTCCCCGGTTACCGAAGTCAAAAAAATCGTAGACGATACACTGTTGCGAAGGAAAATAGACGGCAAATCGTAATTCATGGCTTTGAGAATATGGCCCGTCGTGAGGCTGACAACCACGATTTTGCCGTCCGTCGTGGCGACATAAATTTCGCCGGCGTTGCGCCCCACCACCCGGAATCCATGGGGCACCGGCCCCCATTGCCTAACGCCGGTTTTCATGGACAGCGAAAACAAGCCGACATGACCGGAGGGAATCAATAAGTGATTTTGGATAATTGATGGGGTGAAATCAAGAAAGCCGGGGAGATGGACAATCCACGGAGAAATGCCATTTTGCGTGTTGACGGCATACACATTGTTGTCCATACATGGAAAATAGGCCACGCTGTTGAGCAGCGCCGGGCTGGCCAGGAGATGCCCGCCAACATGGCGCGTCCAGCCACCGGTGCCATCCTCAAGATCGCGGGCCACGATCGTGCCTTCGCGACTGCCGAAGATGGCTAAGCCATCGGCCATAACCGGGTCGGTGACAAATGAGCCGCCCTTATCAAGCTTAAACCATAACTGCCGTGGCGGCCAGGTCGGCGATAAAGCGAACATGCAGTCATGTAATGACCCGATGAGAATCAGATCGGGACCCACAACCGGATTGGTCCCCGGCGCGAAGTGCAGGGATCTGTTGTGCACAATTGAACCGTTGCGCGCGTCAATAATTAAAATGTGGCCGCTGACCAGCAATATGAACTCATGCGCTTTATTAAATGCTGTTGGACGGAAGATGCTGGCGGCAATTCCGGGTAATTTAATGGTCCAGCGTATAACACCAACCTGTGCCCGGATGCAGATCATATAGCCGCGATGCGTGAGCACGTAAAGGTTGCCGCCAAGGCGCCATATTTTGGCGACGGAATCAAGATTGCTGTTGCTGATTCCCACCGGCAGTTGCCAGAGTTGTTCAAATCCGGCCTTGTTAGCCGATGCCCTGGTAATGGGAGCCGCGGCTCTGGCCCAAGTCGGCAAGCCCATGGCCAAGCCCAGCAGAATCGCCAGGAAACCAAGCCGCAATCGCGTGCGATTCATTCAAAAACTCCTCATGAACTTAACATCCATTTCCACGCCGTTTACGATTGATCAGTGCCCAATTGCTGTTGTCGGTTGGGGCGCTTTTTTATTCCGCACGAACCAGACAAAGCTACCAGCCCTATTTCAACCACGCGCCGTGAAACGCTATTTTTTTCGCGGTGCCGACACTTTATTGCGGCTTCTCCGCCGAACCATCTTCCTCTCCATCTTACCGGCAACGCCATAAGGGTCAACAAAAATCGCACACGACAACCATAAATCGCATTCCGGCCTCGGTGTAATGCGTGTCGAGATGCCGCGCTGCGGACCGGTTTTGTCACGTCAGGCCGACGGTGAGCATTTTTTTAAATTCCGCCAGGCGCGCGCTGACAGCGGCGTTATTGGCCTTTTTCAGGCCGTCGAGCGAAAACCCCTGTATGGTAAAGCTGGCCATGACAGTACCCGCGGCCACCGCCTGTTTTACATGGGAGGTTGACCAGCGTGGCAAAGCCGCAAGATAGCCCAGCATCCCGCCGGCAAAACTGTCTCCCGCACCGGTGGGGTCGATTACTTTATCGGTTGGGAATGCGGGCAAGGCAAAGATCAGATCCTCATACGCGGTCAAACAGCCATGTTCCCCCTTTTTGAGTATCACCATACGGGGGCCGGAGGGTTTGAGCATTTTGCGAATCTGCTTCATCGCGGCGACCAGGTTAACCTGCCCGGTCATCAACCGCGCTTCAAGGTCGTTGAGCACCAGGCCATCGACTTTTTTCAGACTGGCGATTAATTCCTTGTGATATTGATTAATCCAGAGATCGCGCGTGTCGGCGACCACCAGCCTGGGGGCACGCACCTGGGCGAGAAGTTCCATCTGGAGAGCTGGATGCGTGGCGGCCAGAAATACAATTTTTGAATCAGCAAATTTGGCCGGTACGGTGGGAGCCTTTTCCGCCAGCACATTAAGAACCACCGCCGTTGTGGTAGCTTCATTCATGGTGGGGTCATAGCTGCCGCTCCAGCGGAAGGTTTTGCTGCCTGCCCGGCGTTCCAATCCGGCAATGTCAATATTGGGATGCTTGAATGCCTTTTCAAAAGATTTGGGGCAATCCGCGCCCACCACGGCCACAAGGCGTACCTTGGAAAAATGCGCCGCCGCCCAACTGAAATAAACCGCTGATCCGCCGATGATATTTTCCCGGGTGCCGTGCGGTGTGGTGACGCAATCAATACCAATAGAGCCGGTGACAAGCAGAGACATGGATAAAATCCTTTCGAACAACACCTATCGGCTGCGCACGCAGCGCATGGGCCAAGACCTTTAGAATAGCCGAAAAAGGATGTTTCGTCACGGCGCAAGTCTGCCCGGCCAGGTGCCATCGGGCCTGTGACCGGTTCTGCAACGCGGCGGGGCCGCCGGCATTTAGGAGTTAGGAGTTGGGAGTTAGGAGCTAGAAGTTGTAAGTTAGAAGTTAGAAGACTTTGCAAATTTCAACTTGCCCAAGTTAACGGGGCAAGTTGCCCAAGTTGCGCAAGTTGATGGGAGCGTTGATTTTAGCGGGTTTGGTTCAAGTTGCC